>NZ_JAZOUG010000165.1:0-5038 GCF_045657965.1 Treponema sp.
AACAAATTGAACAGAGAAAATCAACAGCAAAATAATTGTAAAAATTAATATTAAAAAAAAAGGATAATCCCTAATATAAAAATACATTGTTTTAGAATTTTTAGGAATTCCCAGTTTGTGAGTCAAAAAACTGTCTGTCCCACTTTTAAGATATGAAATAACTTTCCCATGACAATCAATAATACAGGTTATACCGTCAATAGTACTTCTTATAACCGGAGAATTATATTCTGCAGCACGAAAAACACTCATTGACAAATGTATTTTTTGAGCTTCTTTACAATTAGACCAGGCATCATCACTTATATTAATTAAGAAATCTGCATCTTTTTCTTTCATCAAACAAATCAAAGGTGAAAATGAGTCTTCAAAACAAATTGGAGAGGCAAATATTAAGCCCCCGATTTTAAAAACTGAAATTTCATTTCCCATAGAAAAAAACTCACAGTTTAATCTTTTTTTGATAAAATCAAAGAACTTAAAATCTAAAAATGACGGCCAGAATTCTGTAAAAGGTACTAAATGATTTTTCGAATAGATTTCGAAATTTTTATTATCAGGATGAAAAAAAACTGCTGAGTTATAATTTCTTTTTCCAGCAATATGATTGTTTCCTGTAAGAAAAGCACATTTTTTTTCCTTAAAATAGTCGATTAAATCAACTGCAAGTCTATGCCGTCTTGAATCAGAAAAATTTTCTGAATGATAAATAATATCAGGAACAATTGCCGTTTCCGGCCAGACAACCAATTCTGTTTCCGGACTATATTCAAGAGCTTTATCTGTAAGATTTTTTAAAAGCAGTGCGTCATTTTCAAAATCTGAAATAGAATTTGATGAGGCCGATGAAGAATTTTGTATCAATGCAATGTTTAATTCTGATTTTTCAGTTGTTTGATATGGAAATAAATAAAAAATAAAAACTGCCGGAAAAATTGAAAAAAAAGCAGAAATCTGTTTATTTTTAAATATTAAAAGTTCATAAATAAGTGAATTAAACAGATAAATTAGAAAACTTACTCCATTTACACCAAAAAGTGATGAAAATCTTAAAAAAACAGGGTTTTTCCACTGAGTATAGCCGGTAATTCCATAAGAGAAGCCAAAAATTCCACGAGAACGAAGTAAATCAAATGAAATTAAAATAAAAATACGAAAAAGCCAGAAAAAATTTCTGTACTTTGATGGAAATACTATTTTTGCCCAGATTAATATAAAAAATAAAACTGAATAATAAAATCCGAAAAGAAAACTTACAAAAGAAAGAGCTGCAAAACCAAAGGAGGAAAGATACCAGCAAAGTAAAATATATGAAATAAAACCATATGCAAAGCCGTAAAGAAAAGATTTTTTTAAAGATATTCTATCTAAAAGTAAAAATAAAGGAAAATAACATACCCATGATAAAAAAGAAATACCGTCCTCGCACAAAAAGGACGGATTGCTTAATAAGAAAAGAAAAACCGATAAAAACAATAAAAGAAAGTTTTTACTTCTTTGCAACAGGAATCTCCACAAGAGCCTTTTTTAACTCCTGACCTGCACGGAATGCTGCTACATAGTGAGGTTTTACAGAAAGAACTTCACCTGTCTTTGGATTACGTGCTTTATCACGTCCCTTACGTAAACGAGGTTCAAAAGTACCAAAACCTCTTAATTCAATAGTAGAACCTTCTTTTAAAGAATTTTTTACTTCTTCAAAAATTGCATCAAAAGATTCCTGCAGTAATTTTTTTTCAATTTTTGTAGATTCATGAACCTTATCAATAATATCGCTTTTAGTTATTTTTTTTACAGACATATTAAACACCTAAAAAAAATGCTATCTGAAGTGCACAATAAATACAATCAGATAGCACATTTATAATAAAATCAAATTGAAACTAGTTTGCAGCTGCAAATGTAGTATTATAAAGTTTCTGCATACGAGACTTTTTTCGTGAAACAGCGTTTCTATTAAGAACACCCTTACTGCGTGCAGAATCTAATTTTGAAGTTAAAAGATTAAGTTTTTCCTGAGCAATTTTAGAATCTTTTGCATGAACAGCTTCAACAAACTGTCTTACATAAGTGTGACATTCACTTTTAATTGCCTTATTGTGCATGCGGCGTACTTCGCTCTGGCGGAATCTCTTCTGTGCTGATGTCTGATTTCTTGCCATAAAAAAAATCTCCCAAAAAAAATAATTATTTACTATCAAGATTAAAAAAATACCTTGCAAACTTAACACTGTTGCAAGGTATAAAATCATCTCCTAGCAGAATTGAACTGCTGTTGTCGGGATGAAAACCCGATGTCCTAACCACTAGACGAAGGAGACATCTTTGCAACTCAGTAGCGAGCTGACTCTGATAATATAGCAAATCTAAAAAATTTAGTCAATAACTGAAACATCTTTTTTTTTAATTTTTTTGTTTTTTTTTTCAAGTTTACCTTTTATTTATCACAAACATAATATAAAATAACTAAGTTTTTTTTAGGAGCAAAAATAATTGCCATATCTGCATACAGTAATTCCAGATAATTATCAGGGAAGCACAAGGCTTGATAAATATATAGCATCTCTACCTTCTGAAGAACTGAATGGTTTATCTATGAACCGTTCAAAGCTCAAATCTGGGATTACAGAACTGCTGTTAAATGAAAAAAAATCAAAACTCTCTGCTAAAGTAAAAGCCGGTGACAAAATAGATATTCAATGGGAAGACAATATCCCGGAAAACATTGTACCACAAGACATTCCCTTAGAAATTATCTATGAAGATGAAAATGTTACCGTAGTAAACAAAAAACAGGGCATGGTAACTCATCCGGCAAGCGGAAACTGGAGCGGCACTCTTGTGAATGCGCTTTTATACCATTGGGGAAGAAAAGCAATCAGTCAGAAAGCAGATGATTTGTCTCTGACAGAACTGATAATAAAAAGAAGGCCTGGAATTATCCACAGACTTGATAAAGATACTTCCGGTGTAATCATAACAGCCAAAAACAGAGACTCGGAAGAATTCCTGCATAACGAATTTCTGCATCATAACCGCATAAAAAAAGAATATATTGCAATATGTTGTGGACATCCAAAAATTCTTGAAGGAAAAATCGAAACACAGATAATCAGAGATCCAAAAGACAGGAAAAAATTTAAAGCTGTTACAGGAACAAATCAGGGAAAATATGCGTGCACAATCTACAAATGTTTTGCAACCTACGGCCCATTTTCACTGATGAAAATCAGAATAAAAACCGGACGTACTCATCAAATCCGAGTTCACATGAAATACCTTGGCTGCCCGATTATGGGAGATTCAATTTATGGTAATTATCTGAAAAATTCTCCTTTTGAAAATGCAACTCTCATGCTTCATGCATATCTGCTTTCAATACGGCTTCCAGAAAGTAAACAGCGTATGACTTTTAAAGCACCTGTGCCTTTAAGATTTAAAAAAGTGTTAAAGACACTTCATCAAAAATATGGACCAAAATCATGAAAATAATTCATACCCCAGATGAAAACTCACCTTTTTTAATTGTCGAAAAACCTGCTGGAATTGCAACTGCACCTCTTAAAGAGGGAGATGAAAGTATTCTTACTCAGGCAATCCTTAAATTTCCTCAAATAAAAAATGTTCATGGCAGAAAGGAAGTTGAATACGGTCTTGTACACAGAATAGATACAGAAACGGAAGGACTAGTTTTAATTGCAACAACACAAAAAGCCTTTGATTTTTTTATAAAAATCCAGAAAGAAGGCTTGTTTGAAAAATGGTATCAGGCTAAATTTACAAAAGTTCAGAATATATCAGATTTTCTGGAGGGATTTCCACCGGTTTCTGAAAATACTAAAACGATTTCTTCAGGAAGCAGTTTTTCAATAGAAAGCTGTTTCCGCTCATTTGGAAAAAATGGCTGTGAAGTCAGACCTGTTACTCAAAATGCAGGCAGGGCTGCATTAAAAAAAGCAGGCCAAAAAATTTACCGGACAGAAGTTTTTATTGAAAACGAAGATACTGCAGTCTGTCACATAAAAGAAGGTTACCGTCATCAGGTAAGATGTCATCTTTCATGGGCAGGACTTCCAATTAAAGGAGACTGTATTTACAATCCTGAAGCACGAAGTAAAAATACAAAAATCAAAATGGAATTCAGAGCTTTTAAAATCAGTTTTCCGCACCCTTTGACACAAACTCCTCTAACCTTTCAAATGTAAAAAGGCAAAAAGTTTTTATACGTTTATAAAAAGCTCTGTCAACTTTTTTATCAATGAATGGAAGTTTTATAATATCAACACCGCCTAAAGCGTAAATAATCCAGTTTTCTCCGTAATGAAAAATTGATATAACGGCAATCATTTTTTCTTTACCAATTGCACTGAAAAAACTCCTGTAACGGACACGGGTTTTATTTTTCATACTGTAAAAAAAATAATTTCCCATTTTTTCTGATTCAATTTCTGCCGTGTAATAATCAAGCGGCTTCATTAAAAACTTTTCGGTTATTATTTCTTTTTCATTATTTTGGACAATACTTTGAATTTTTGCATCAGCATAAAGATATACGGTTTTTCCCTCATTATTTACATAAAACGGAATTGAAGTATAACTTTTTTCGTCTTTAAGCATTTCTGAAACTATTTCAGTTAGATCTTCATACCCCTCATAGGGAAGAATTTTTATAATTTCAGCAAGGTGATTTGGATTCACTTTTTTTACAGAGTCAATCAGCTGACGAGTTTCAGGAATTTGATTTATGCGGGCATATTTTAATTTTCCGATACTGTTACAGACTACTTCACCATTTTGAAGTGAAATCATTTCAAGCTCAGAAAGCCGTTCATTAAAAAGATATTCAATCTCCCCTTCCATAATTTTTACTGACTGTTGTGAAAAGGCTTTTAAGAGAAATGAAACTGATAAAATCAAAAAGATTATTATTTTACTCTTCTTCACTTTCCATGCCATATTCTGCAAGCTTTCTATGCAGCGTCTTGCGGCCTATTTTAAGCACTTCAGCAGTTTTGCTTTTATTGCCTTTATTGGCGGC
>NZ_JAZOUG010000166.1:0-9347 GCF_045657965.1 Treponema sp.
TAAAAATATCGAAGAAAACAACGAGTATTATAACATGTATAAATTCAATACAGTTTATACCGCAAGTTCAGAATTAAAAGAAGGAACAACAATATATTCTGCTAAAAATCTTGGTACATTATTTCTACCTCCAGACAGCAAAGAAGGTTCAAGAATGTGGAACCCAGGGCATAAGCCATGGGTTGAAGGTATCGCTGGTTATGGAGAAAATGAATTTATTACGATTAGTACATCAAAAGAATTTAATGAGTTAAATATTTTAAATGGTTTTGTTTCCGAAAGATTAGACTTATATAAAAAAAATTCGAGAATCAAAGATATAGAAATTATAGATTTGGATAATGATATAAAATATTCCTACACATTAGTTGATGAAGTAAGAATTCAAACTATAAAAATGACGCAATGGACAAAGAATATTAAATTAATTATTAAAAGTGTATATAAAGGCGATAAATGGGATGACACTTGTATTACAAGTATTATTCCTGAACTCGTATATTAAAACGTATAAAGGTTCGTAGCCGACAGCGGGTCAAGCCCGCTGCGGTACAACCAGTTGTTATGCTGACACCCGCACTGGGGTACTGGAGGAAAAATGAAAAAAGAATTTGCCATTTTATGTTTTTTGCCTATTATACTTTTGAGTTGTCAAAAAAAACAAAGTAAAAATCAAACTTTTACAAATAATGACCAGAAAAGTATTAGTAAAGATGTTATTGACAATAATGAAACTAAAACAGAAAAAGGCCTTTCTGATAAATGGATAATAGATTTATCAATTTACAATGATGTTCCCGAAGATAGTTTCATCTCATCTATTTCTCTTCATTTAAATAAAGATAATTACTCGTTGGGATACCATTTCCAGGGTGGGCCGTTTGCTTATGGAAAATATACTATTGAAGATAATAAAGTATTTCTTAATTATCCAGAAAATATAAAATACGAAAGTGATACTTATACATACCTGCTGAATAAAATATTCCCGAATAAAGAAAATCAAGTATTTGCATATGATTCAAATTATAAATCTTTAGCCTATTCTGGTTGTCTAAGAAATGAAAATTCTATATTTGCCGACATAAATAACCCAAGTCCTGTAAATGAAGAATATGATTTTGAAGGTATAAAAGTAATCAAATTAGAAACATTTAATGCATATTCAAAAGAAACAATGAAATTAAGAACATCTCCTTCAACAACCTCAGAAGTAGGTAAGTTCTCATATGAAATTTGTGAATATTCCTGGATAAAAGAAAAATATAATGTATGTGAGGACAAAGACTCTTTAGTACCTTATTTATTAGCCGGAAAAATCTGTAAGGTAGATTTAAAAACTGTAGCTGAAGAAGAAATCGATGGAATAAATGCTCCTTGGTACAGAATAGGAATTTGGGGTGGCCCAGAAGACCGAGGTCATTATTTCTGGATCTGGGGTGGCTATTTGGAAAAATGGCCGGAAGAAGAAAACAGAAAAGAAGTAGATGATTTATTTGTAAAAGAAGCTTTGCGATTAAATGTTGTCAAAAAAGTTGAAAACTAAATAAAAGCTTCGTAACTGACACGGTGGTCAAATCACCATCATTAGAAGTTTAGGAATAGAAGAAATGGACTAGGCTGGTGTTATAGCAGTTATTTTAAGTAAAAAACTATGCGTCCTTAAACCCATTCTCCGCTGTCATCAAAAGGCTTCAGTTCAATATTCCACGGAAGGAGTTTCTTCCAGTCTTCTTTAGACTCACAGTAAGGTGCCTGTTCAAAAAGATTACGAATGTATTCCTCAGGTTCCAGACCATTTGCTTTTGCAGTCTGAACAAGAGAGAACATAAAGCAGGAACTTCTGGCTCCTTCTCCGCTATAGTTGAACTTCCAGTTATTTCTGCCGACTGTGAAAGGCCTGATTCCAATTGCCTCACATTCATTGTTATCAGGAGTAAGTTCGGCGCAGTCCAGATACTTTTGGAGTCTATCCCATTGATTGAGAGAATAACTGACAGCTTTTCCGAGTTTTGAGTTAGGCCTTACTTTCGGCTTGATTTCAATCACCCAGTCTTTAAACTCTTTAAATATCGGGATAACTCTTTCCCTGCGTTTTTTTATGAACTCCTCCGCTGTTATTTTTTTGTGTTCGTACCGCCATCTCAGTTCTCTCTCAATTTCATAAATTGTCTGATAGTATTCCAGTGCCGGCTCTGCATCCAGGTCATTACCGTTTTTCCAAGCATCAAAATACTTGCGCCTGTTGTGAGCATTGCAGGCACAGGAAATAATTTTTTTGTCATGAGTCTTGTTATATTCCTCTGCAGTGGTATGGTATGAGCTTAGACCGTCAGTCATCATGTATCCTGAAAATCCTTCAATCAGGGGAAGAACATTATTCTTGCACCTTGTCCATCTGAAATTATATTCCAGTACAGGATGATTTTCTTTTCCGCCCATGAGTACCCATATATAGCATTTTTCCCGGTCTTTGAGCTCGGCATCTTCCTGAACTCCTAACTCGTTTTTTATTTCATCCGGTTTCTGATTAATGACTTTTACAGGCGTCTCATCTGCATGAATTACATTTCCGCTTATTACTTCCTCGTGCAATATTTCGCGAAGCGGTTCAAGGGCTTCGGCTGCAGTTTCCTGCCAGTTGGTCATATTCTCGCGTGAAATATAAATGTGGCGGTACTTAAAGGCGTATTCCTGACGGTAATACGGAATGTGCATATCAAATTTATTGCAGATGATGTGTGAAACAACACTTGGAGTGATCATTGCTTTCGGAAATATGGTCTTCTCAACAGGAGCTGTTTTTACGACAGACTTATCTGAATAAGTGATGCCTTCACATTTCGGACACTGACATTTTTCCCTTACGATACGACGGACATATGCTTTATTCTTCGGAAATACAAGTTTTTCTGTGACTTCTTCTCCGATAACTCTTAAACGGGCACCGCATTTACAGTACATCTCGCTTTCGTGGAGTTTTATCCGCTGTTCTTTTCTAGGAATATCCTGTCCAAAGATTCCTCTGCCGCAGGTCTTTGGCCTTACAGATTCTTCCTCAAGATATACGCGCTTTGATTTATCATGTTCCTTGAAGATAGGCTTTTCTTTCGGGTTTTCGGCTGAAGGCGGAACTGGTACAGATTCCTTATTGAACTCCTCATCCTTTATTTCCGGCACATATTCTTCTGCACGTTTCGCAAATTTGTTTCTAAGCAGGGAAGCCAGCTGTTCTTTCAGATTATTGATTTCATCTTTCTGCTTTTTTATTTCTTCTGACTGCTGGTTGATTTTATCTGTCTGCTGATTGATTTTTTCACTTTGCTGAGTAATTTCCAGTTCCTTTGACTCTACTTTTTCCTCTAAAAGAGCGATTCGTTTCTTTGCTTCTTCAAGCTGGCGGAGGACTTCTTCTAATGTCAGGTTCTGGTTTTCACTCATTTACCAAAATTTTATCATTCTTGAATTTGCGTGAAAACCATTTAAATGAATAGTTTAAATCTCGTAATGAAGTTCGCTATGTTTTTTCCAAACATTGATTCCTTTCAAAAGCAGCTCAAGATCTTCATCCTTGATTTCCATGGCTTCCTCTTGTGTTTGCGGCCATGGCCAGCGTTCCCTTTCTAGTCGTTTGGCAGCAATCCAGAAGCCGTTTCCGCTCCACCAGATTGCCTTGATAATATTTCTCGTTGAGTTGCAGAACAAGAAAACACAGTCTTTATCATACTGGTTCAGCTTCATTGTGTTTTTTATGACTTCTGTAAGTCCTTCGAAAGACTTGTGCATGTTTGTTGCACCAGGTCGGATGAAAATACGGGTGTTTGAGAAATCGATTTTCATATCATTGCCACCGCATCAAGGATTTTCACAAGATTCCGCTCCGCAATTTCTGCAGGGACTTTTATTTCGATTCCGGCTTTCTTTATCGTTACCGATTTGTCTAGGTCTGTTTTGATTTCCGTTTCTCCAAGCTCAACAAAGCCGGACATCAGCTCATCGCTGAATTTCCAGCTCTCGGAATAAATCCAGTATTTGAATGTATTAACATTAAGTCCGTTCTCCCTGCAGAACGCGCTGGCTGACATTTTGGAATCTTTATACCGCTTGATAAAAATGTATTTCTGTTGTCTTGAGTAATATGCCATTTTTCCACCTCTGTCTTAGTTTACAGAAGGTGGGGGCGTTTTAGAATGTGCGGTTGGTTTGACGCTTACAGCGGAGGTGTCTATGTTCGTATTTCTTGTTCTGATTGTGATTGTCGTTCTTATCTGTATTGGCTCTGGCAGAGGCGGTGCGGCTTCTGCTCACAAGTATCCTATACCTGATTACAGAAATGAAAAAGATCCGCTGATGAATGCCTTTCTTGATGATGAATTTGATAAAGCTGACATGGAACTTTTGATGGAAGATGATGACATCCGTGAAGAATTCCGTGATGAAGTGGACTATGACTTTTATGATGAAGTCGATGAAACTATTTATGATGATGACATCCGGGATGAATTCTGGGAATTTTAGGAGGGCTTATGATACAAGCAATTATTTTTCCATGTAATATTTTCTCATTACAAGAAGTGGACTTTGATTTTCAAAACGAGTATACAGCTGCTATTGAAGTCGGCGGATTTGAAATCTACTTCTATGACTACGAGCAGTTTGTTCGTGATGGTATTTTGCGCTTAAATCGGAGACCGGAAGAAAAAATTTCGGCAGTTCTTCGTGGCTGGATGCTGAATGCAGAACTTTACGAACGCTTTTATAATCTTCTCTTGGAGCGGAACATTAATCTGATTACGAATCCAGAGCAATACCGCATGATGCATCTTTTTCCGAATGTTTATCCCCTGATTGAACAAGATACTCCCGGAATACTTGTTTATCCAGAATGTGAAAACAACTCAAAAATCAGTCTTAGTGAGATAAAGACAAAGTTCAATCGTTTTATGATTAAAGATTTCGTGAAGTCAGAGAAAGGAACAGATTTTCCGAAATTCTTTGACTCATCAATTTCTGAAGAAGATTTTTCACATTGGCTTAAAGTATTTCGTGAATACCGTGGAAAGCTTTTTACAGGTGGATTTTGCATCAAAGAATTCATGGATTTGAGAAAATACGGCGAACGTACTAACGAATGGCGTGTATTCTATCTGAATGGAAATATAATTTCTGTCAGCAAGAATTCCGGTCAGCCAGACTTTGCCTCGGAAGTTCCAAAATCTCTGATTGAGAAATACAAAAATCTTCCAAACCCTTTCTATACAGTAGACTACGCAGAACTGGCCGAGGGTAATTGGAAAATTCTTGAGGCTGGCGATGGGCAGGTGAGTGGTCTTTCGGATAGGCAGGATGCAATGGCTTTTTTCAGGACGATACAGGTGGGAGCGTGATATGTATTTCAGAATGAAACTTATAACTGCTAATGGCAAGGTTCATGAAGAAGCGAAAGACACTTTCAAATCTTTTGAATCTGTCGTCAACGCTCTTTCGACATTAAAGAGATTTTACAAGTCGATGATTCTGTACGATGAGCATGATAATGTCGTATGGACTTATTGGCTGTTTGTTTGAGAAGGATTTGGTATGGGCTGTGATATTGAATACTACCTTGACCACGATTTAATCGGTCTTTCAGCACAGGAGTTTTTAGAAGAGTTTAAAAAGCGTGTTGCACCTTTGCCAGTGGTGCTTACAGGGCTTCCTGAAGTGTACCCGAATAAAGGTTCTCCTTACAGGCATAATGCGACACTCCCGAATTGCTGGGAAATCGACTGCTTTCTCTACGACTTTGAAACACAATATAACAGTAACAATGACTGCATAAACATTCGTCTTCGCCAAGAAAATATTTCGCATAGCTGGGAACTTTCTTTCAATGCAAAGACAATGTGCTTTTTCCCTTTTGACTATGATTGCAGCTTTTTGCATGGCTCTCAGCGATGGCGGATTTTTCGTGAAGAGTATCTCACGAACAGAAACAAAGAAATTGAGGAAAATATTCAGACAACATTGGAAGAAATCAGAAAATATATCGCACCAGTTTTTCATTGTACAAAGCTGATTGCGATTGGCGACCAAGGGGTTCATCAGGAACTGAGTTGCGCAATGGATGCTGGAGCTTCAATTGAGGAAGCAATTGAGTGCGAAGCTGTGAAAAACGAGGGCTGTCATGTGTCGGTGTACCAGAATGGGGAAGATAAACGATTTTCGTATGCAGATAGGAATGAGCTTCCGGTGTGGATTGGGCAAATATAGATAAAAAAAGACGACAGCCATGATGCTACCGTCTTAACGATTTCTGTTTTACTCTGACTTTTCTGGCTTGTTATTTTTTATTGTTTCTTCAAAAAGTTCGATAACTTTATCAGTTTCACCACTTTTGAGAAGAGAAGTAGCTAAAGCCAATAGTAAATTTAATTCTTTCGTAGACACTGCCATAATGTAATTCTATCACAATTACAGATGTTTGCAAGAATTATAAAGAGGATTTTTGAAGAGTGTTTGGTTAGATTAGAATTTTGTCTACAAAATTGCGTCAATATGTTATAATAATATAAAAATAAGAGGATTATAGATGTCGTTTTCTGCTAGTCAGCTTGTTTGTTTAAAATCAGATAAATCAAAAAAAGGTGTAGTTGTAAGTATTTCTGATGATATTGTTTCTGTATTTATAGATAATGAGATCCAGCCTTTTTATATTTTCCAGCTTGTAGATGCAAATTGTAATACAAATGAAGAAATCAACTTCTCTGATTATACCGATTTCCATAATTATTTGACTTCCATTGAAGTTAATCAGAAAAATAATTCATCTTTGTTTTCCTTGAATTCTGGTAAAATTGATTTTATTCCATATCAATATCGTCCCGTTTTGAAATTTATCAAATCTGATCAGCCACGTATTTTAATTGCTGATAGTGTAGGTGTTGGAAAAACTATAGAAGCTGAATTAATTCTAAAAGAATACGAAGCAAGAAAAGATATTGATTCAATTTTGATAATTTGTCCAAAACCTCTTATTTCTGAAAAGAAATGGGAGAATGAGTTAAAAAGATTCGGAGAAGAATTTGTTCCTCTAAATGGTTCAGATTTAAAATTTTGTATTAATGAGACAAATGTAAATGGTGAATGGCCGACCAGATTAAAAAAATGTATAATTCCATATTCTTTGTTTGATGATGAATTGCTTACAGGCAAAAAGAACGATACAAAAATCAAAAAATTAGGTCTTTTGGATTTAGACCCACCTCCACATTTCGATTTGATTATTGTTGATGAGGCTCACCATATCAAGAATACAAATACAAGTCGGTATAAAATTGTTGATTTTTTCTCGCAACATTCAGATGCAGCTGTTTTTCTAACTGCGACACCCATTGAATTAGGAAACAGAGATTTATTTGTACTGCTCAATTCTCTTAGACCAGACTTGTTTATTGATTTCTCTACTTTTTCAAAAATGGCTGAACCAAATGCTTTTATAAATGAAGCTGCAAATATAATTAGGAGAAATGAGGAAAGTTGGGAAAAAAAAGCCTTAGAAAAACTTTGTGAGGCAAAAAAAACAAGTTGGGGCAAAGACGCTTTTTCTGAAAATCCAGAGTTTTTGGATATTGTAGATTCTTTGAATGAAGATAATATAACTGATGAAGAAAGGGTCAGACTAATATCTGCTATTGAATCTCAAAATAGTTTTTCAAATATAATTAATCGTACACGACGAAGAGATATTGGAAATTTTACACTCCGAAAGTCTCAGACTGTCCGAAATCAATTTACTGAAGAACAAGAGCATTTTTATAATCATTTACTTGAAATAGAAAAAAATGTTATGGAATCTTTGCATGGCCCGAATGTTGCATTTATGATGAATATGATTCAAAGGCAATGTTCCAGCTGCATCTTTGGAATGATTCCGCTTTTAAATCAAATTCTTGAACGGAACATCACTTCTATTTTGGAAAACTATAGTGAAGCTGATGAAAAAATTATGGAAGATGTAATTCATAATTTGAAATCTCAATTTCTAGAATTAAAGAATGAAGCATCTAAACTTTCGTTAGAAGATACAAAATTTGAAGCTTTGCTGAAAACAATAAATGAAAAGCAATCTTTTGCAAACAACAAAATTATTATCTTCAGTACATTTAGACATACATTAAATTATTTGCTTAAACGCTTGCAAAATGAAGATTTCAGAGTTGCTGTCATTCATGGTGATGTGCCAGACGATGATAGGAGAGCGTTAAGACAGCGTTTTCAATTAGATAAATCTGAAAATAATGCTTTGGATATTCTTTTATTTTCAGAGGTTGGATGTGAAGGTTTGGATTATCAATTCTGTGACTATATGGTAAATTACGATTTGCCATGGAATCCTATGAAAGTAGAGCAACGAATTGGACGAATAGACCGTAATGGCCAGAAAAGTGAAGCGGTTATCATTGTGAACATGATTACAGAAGGAACAATCGAACAAGAAATTTATGACAGATGTTTAAAAAGAATAGGTATATTTGAAAATTCTATTGGTGAGTGCGAAGAAATTCTAGGAGAAATAACGCAAGAGATTGAGAATATAGCAAGCAAATTTAATTTAACAAAAGAAGAGCGCGCTGAAAAGATACAGCAAATGTCCGACAATAAAATTCGTTTGCTTCAAGAAAAAGAAAAACTTGAATCAGAGCAGTATAATTTGCTTGGAATCAAAATTAATAATCAAGATTTGCAAGGGGAAATTGATAAGGCTACAAATCCATGGACAGAACCGAACGAATTGAAATTACTCGTCGGCAATTATTTGAAAACTCTCGGATATGAAAGCTTATGGGCGGATTCAGACAAACTTATTTATCATCTGAGATTTTCAAAAGACATGAAAGATTTGCTACTCAAAGATTTTGAAAACTTAAAGCTAAAACGAACTGGTGTAAATTTAGACTGGGAACGTTGGCTGAAACATGGCGATCAGTATTTAGCAGTTGCGTTTAATAGCGACGGAAAAACAAATAATGAAAAATGTATCCTTTTGAATGTTTTGCATCCTTTGGTTAAGCAGGCTGCAAAAAAAATTGAAACTGGTAATGCCAAGTATATTAGAGTTTCTTCTAATGATGAAAATCTTTCAAAAGGAAATTATGGATTTATAATATATCGATGGAAATACAGCGGTGTTTTAGAAGATTCGAGAATTATCATTGTTTCTGAAAATTCAGAAATTGAAAAGTTTTTAAATGTTAACATTTCAAAGCTAAAAGATTTTTCAAAAACACAAACTATCTATAATTGGGAAAAACTTAACAAATCTCATCAAAGAAAATGGTTTTCTGAAAAAGAAAAATTTATTGAGA
>NZ_JAZOUG010000167.1:0-3072 GCF_045657965.1 Treponema sp.
CAGTTCTGCTTCGTTTCCAGCGCTCCATGCTCTCTTGAAGCGCTCTGTCAGTACATCTTTGATTTTTTCTGCGTGAGCCTTGTCTCCGCCGACGAGAACAAAACGTCCGTCATGAAGATAAAACCGCTGGAGATTCGGATATGTCTTTGCGAGATACTGACAGATGAGCTGGATTCCCTTGTCCATCTGAGTGCCGCTGTAAATTTCGCGCAGTTCGTTGTAATTATTGATTACAAATCCGAGGACAAGAGGCGGTCGTTTAGGATCTATTTCGTTGAAGACCGCAAACATCGCCTTTTTGTTGAATGCATTTGCCTTTCCTGCAAGGTACATAATCGGGTTTTCGTATGAAATGAAGATTATGACAATTGCCAGCAATGTGAACAGATTCATGATGAGGTAGCGCGGGAATGCAAAGCGCGAGATGTAGCCGGCAATCATTACCAGGTTGAAAGCAAGAACCGGAATCTTAAAAGAGCGGGAAATCCTTTTGCGGTAGTGGAGTATACAGCCAAGTGAAAGAATAAGATAAAATGCCGCGCAGACATAAATTATATTGTAGAAAGATGTTCGTGAGTATTCGCCGCTCGGAGAGATAGAAAAAATGGTGTCGCAGAAGATATTGATAAGAGCGATTGTCTCAAAAGTGGCGAAGATGATGTTTGCCAATATGTAGACCGGACTCTTTTTGTTGCGGCGGATACCGATTACATCCTCGGTAAAAATAAAGAACGAAAAGATTCTGAACATGAACAGAATGAAGTAGAGTACGTTGAGCAGACGAAGGATGAACGGTGAAAAATGAGATGGGTTTTCAAGGGCAAGGGAGGCAACAATATCCGAAAGGATGACGAAGAAATCTGCAAGCAGAACCTGCAGAAAAGAATGGTTTAATTTACTGTTGAGGCGGGGATGAATAAAGTAATAGATGACGAAAATGAGAAGAATTAAAAAATCTGGAAGAACAAAACTATAATTCCACATAGGCCCCGCCTGAAAGGTTAAATGACGCTTAAAATTATGGCTCATAAAGCACATATAAGCAAGAAAAAAATTGAATATCAGAGAACAAATTGAATCCGGTTTTGCAGTTTTTGTTATATTCTGTTAAAAAATTGACATTTTCAGCTAAAATTTTCAAAATTCGCTTGTAAAAAATTATAAATGTGTTACACTATCAATAGACATAAAAGTAACATTTACTAAGTAACTATTCATAAACAACAAACAAAATGTTCCATTATCAAGTCAGGCAAAAAGTAGTTTGTAAGCCTTCGGGCACTGTAGGAGCATTTTGTTATGAAGAGATTACTTTTTGCTTTTCTGGCAGTATTGTCTTTGACTGCCTGTGAACTCATTGTTGACGAATTCGACTCGTCTGAATCTACTCAATCTAACACTCAGGAAGAAACTCTGATTGCTGTTCCAAGCGTTGAATCAGCTTTAACCGTTGTGCCGTCTGTTGCCAATCAGGTCTTTAAAATCGATGCAAACACTGCCGGTATTTCAATCAGCACAAATGAAAATCTTGCCGGAAAATCAATTTATTATGCTGTCGTAAATACAAGCTCTACAAAGGTCGAAAAAGAGTATGCTCGATATGTAACCGAAAAAACAAATTCTGACCGAAGTGTTGTCGAAGAAACCTATGAGCCTGAATTCGACGATGATGATGAAGATATTCATAATGCGCCTCTCCATGACTATTTTTTCCCGGAGTTTGAAACTTCATCTTCACGCTCTGTTTCTTCAAAAGCCGTTGCACCGGTAGAAAAACTTACGCTCAAAGAAGGAACAACAAAAAAGACGCTCTATGTCCGTGGCAGAAGCGATTACACACTCAAAACTGCAACTCTCTATGCATTCAATGATATCTGCAATATCTGGATTCTGGATGGTGATGCATTTATCACTGGTGAAAAACGAAAATTCGAACTTTCAGAATCTTATGCAAAGAAATTTGCTGAAATCTATCCGTTAATCAGAACTGTTTTCGGTGAAGAATCTGATTCAATTTACACTTCGACAAGAGGTGCAAGAGAGAGCATGAATAAAATCTCTGAGACTGGAACAAAGGTCAATATCGTTCTTTATGATATTGGTGCTGACGCATCTCAGGGCAACACAATCGGTCTTTTCTCAAGCATGGACTACTACAAAAACGGCCTTACATTCTCGAATACGAAAGTAAACCGCTCAAATGAAGGAAAATACTTCTATATCGACTCATATTTTGCAGTCACCAGATACGACTACAGCCTTTCAACACTTGCTCATGAATTCCAGCACATGATTAACTTCAGCGTAAAAGCAATGAACGGTCTTTCATGCGACTCAAACCTTAACGAAATGCTTTCTATGCTCTGTGAAGATATGATGCAGAGCTACCTCGGAATTAGTGATGAATATTCTCCGCGAAACAGAATTAAAACATTCATCAAAAAATACTACTTAACGGGAATCCGAAACTATGACGCGAGCGTTGTTGCCTATGCCAATGCGTATATTTTCGGCGTATGGCTCACCCGTGAATTCGGTGGCGCACCCCTCGTTAAAGAGATGATGTCAAACAAAGCGTCAAACAATGATTGCATTGCAAAGGCTGTAAACACACTGAGCGGAAAAAATATGTCATTCGATGAAATCTTCTCTCAGTTTGTGAACGCTGTTTTCCATCCTGAAGAATCTGCATTCGTGCGCGATGCTGACGAATCTCTTTCATGCGGTTCTTACACCTATCCGATGAAAGGTCTTTCTCGTTTTGAAAGCCCTGTTATCTTTGAGAACTTTGCAGTATCGTCAATCCCTGCTTCATACGGAATTATTTTCAAGAAATACGCTGAAATTTCAGGCAGTGAGACATCTGTAAAATTGAATTTTGCAACTGAATCTGGAAAGACAAACTCAAACGTTCTTGTATACGTCTGCATTAAATAATGTTAGAAATCCGCTTTTAAGCGGGGGCTTAACTGCATGAAAATCATTAAGGCCCCAGGTTTATCATGCTAAGATAGATAAGTCCATCAGGGCACAATATCCTAATTAATTCGACAGGGGGACCTTAATGAGATT
>NZ_JAZOUG010000168.1:0-7792 GCF_045657965.1 Treponema sp.
CGTTTTGCTGTATCGTCATAAAATTCTGCCTTATAACAGATTTTTCCGTTTTCACTCAGGATTACAATCTTATCATTGTTTAAGGTTTTGTCTTTTTTTAAAACTTCTTCCTGTTCAGCAGTTTTTTTTGCATATGTTGGAACAACAAGTTTATCATCAAAGAAAAAAAGTGCAAAACTCATCACAAAAGCAAAAATTAAAAGAGGAAAAGTAAATCTTGTTAAAGAAACACCTGAAGCAAAAACTGCAATCAGTTCGTTATTCGCATATAAATCACTTAGTGTATATGAAACTGAAAAAAGCATTGCAATCGGGGCAGCATACCAGAAACATTTCGGCAGATAAAGTGCCATAATCCTTAAAACTTTAAGTCCTGAAACGCCGTTTGAAATAAAATTCCAAAGATTCATCATCAAATCGACAAGAATCAGAACAAGTGCGAAAAATACAAGTGCGCCCAGAAAGAGAGGTATGACTTTTCTGAAAAGATATTCAACAAGTTTCATTTACGCAAAAGCCTCAGGTAAAAAAGTATTCCTGCCACACCGATAAAAATATTCGGTGCCCACATTGTTGTAACTCCGTAGACACCTGTGCGGGAACTGAAAATCTGACCTACAATGCTGACTGCCCAGTAAAAAACAGAGATAAAAAGCCCGATAATCAGACCGATTGTCTGTCCGTTGTGCTTTCCGAAAATAAGAGCAAGAGGAAGGGCTAAAATTGCAAAGAAAATTGAACCAAACGGCATGGAAAATTTCTTTGCCATTTCAAGATTATACTGATTGCGCTTTTTTTTGGTTACCTCAGCATTATTTTTCATGGATTTTATTTCTTTGTACAAATCGTAAGAAGTCATTTCACGGGGAGAAATTGAACGGTTGCTTTCAAGAAAAGTTGATTCAAATATATTAAGTTCTACATTTTCACTTGTAAGAACGTCATAGTCATTTTTTTTATTCTGATCGAACATAATGACGCTCGCATCATTCATAATCAGCTTCATAAGAACACCGGGGGCACTTGATTTTTTTACCATAGACGAATCGGCTACGATAATCCTCTGCCCTCCGTCATTGTCAGTATCAAAGAAAATCAAATCACTTACGTTTTCACCTTCAACATCACCGATAACTAAAGTTTTATCGTTGGTTCGCTTGATAGAATTTGATTCAAGTTCAACAGCGGGATTTGATGTAAGAATAGAACGGTAAAGTTTATTGTAATTAATTGTTCCAAGCGGCAGAAGATAGTCATTGACAAAAAACGAAACAATAGAAATCAAAATGCCAAGAATCAACACAGGTTTTAAAATGGTACGGTAATTTTGACCGGAAGCCCGCAGAATCAAAATCTCATTTTCACTTGCAAGACGGCCAAGACACATCAAAAATCCGACCAGAGTGGCAAATGGTGCAGACTGAGCAATAACCATTGGAAGTGAATATGTAATAAGCCTCATTACATCCATAACAGGTACATGTTTTTTAAGGATATTTTCGGCTACCAGAAGAATCTGATTTACAAAGAAAACCATAAAAAAGAAAATAAAGGCTATAAAAAAATACAGAAAAAGTTCTTTCATTAAATAGCGGAAAAGAACATGACGGTTAATTCCGTTTTCTTCCTGCATTGATGACTTAAAAAAATTACTGGTTTTATTGAATTTAAGTTTATAAAAAATAAATGCAAGACCGCGTGCCAGAGAATTTAAGAGATTGAATTCATTGTATTTTTGGACAAATAATTTACCGTATTCTTCGAGATTTTTCTTTAACTGACTTTTTGCCCAGGTTCTGCGGTAATAAATAACAGATACAATGACTCTCTTAACAGGAAAATACCCTTTAGATTTTCTGATTTTTTTGAGAATTTCGGATTTTTTTGCATTAAGAAAGCGCTTCAGCTTCCAGACAAGACCTGCCATTATTTTCCGGTTGAACCGAAACCACCTGAACCGCGCTCAGTTTCATCAAGTTCAGAAACAGAAACAAAATTTCCGATTGTAACAGGAGCTACAACAATCTGTGCAATACGTTCGCCGTTTTTTACGGTAAAATCTTCGTTTCCAAGATTAATTAAAATGACTTTTAATTCACCGCGATAATCAGAATCAATTGTGCCTGGTGTATTTAAAACTGTAACACCGTTCTTTGCAGCAAGACCTGAACGGGGACGAACCTGAATTTCAAAACCTTCAGGAATTGCAAAAGAAAGCCCTGTTCCAATCATAGCTCTTTCACCTTTTTTAATTACTACAGGTTCTGAAAGAAACGCACAGACATCTGCTCCGGCAGCACCAGCAGTTTTATATTCAGGAATTACACTGCCTTTCTGCGCAACACATTTTATATCAATTTTATTCATACAAAAAGTTTAACAGAAAAAAACAGAAAAGAGAAGATATTTAAAATTCAGTAAGCTTAACAACCGCAGTTATACAACACGGCACACCGCACACTTTAAGTACTCTGATTTAGGATAGCCCAAAAGTACCGGATGATCAGGACCAGCCCCGAATTTTGCTATAACCTGAACCCGTTTTTTCGAATCTTCTGCAGCTTTCATGACCATGCCGTAGAAATGTTCAGAATCGAAGAAATATGAACAGGAACAGGTAACAAGAATGCCGTCCGGATTCAAAAGCCGCATTGCACGAAGGTTGATTTCTTTGTAACCGCCGTATGCTTTATCGATATTTTTTGCAGTTTTAGTAAATGCAGGAGGATCAAGAATAATTACATCAAATTTTTCGCCTGATTTTTCGTATTCTTTGAGAAGATCGAATACATCAGCACAGACAGCCTTCATTTTACTTCCGGCTTTATTCAGTTCAATATTTTTGTTTACAAGTTCTACAGCTTCAGGAGAAATATCAACAGAAATAACCTCACTTGCACCGCCTTTCACTGCATTTAAGCCGAATGCACCGGTATGAGTAAATGTATCTAAAACCCGTTTTCCTCTACATAATGAACCGACATAACGGCGGTTATCTTTCTGGTCGAGGAAGTATCCTGTTTTCTGGCCGTTTTTTAAATCTACTTCGATTAAAACGCCGTTCTCTCGGATTGTAATTTTTTCGCTTCTAACTTCGCCGTCCCAGCATGAACGGAGCTTCAGACCTTCCTTTTCGCGGCCGGGAGCATCACTTTTTTCGTAAACTCCGTAAGGCTTAACGATTTTTCGAAGTGCATGAAGAATCTCTTTTCTGAAAACTTCACAGCTCAAAGTAGAAAACTGCACTACAAGATAAACATTTTTGTTTGTATCAACATAGCGTTCAACAATAAGCCCCGGTATAAAATCAGCCTCGCCGTAAATAAGACGGTAAGAATCTTCGTCACTGTAATGAAGCTTTCTTAAATTATATGCAGAGAGAATTTTTTCAGTGTAGAAAGCCTGAGTATCTTTCATAATCTGATCGGCGTGCTCACTTCCAATCATACGGACAGTTATTTTTGACTTACGGTTGATTACACCGCTTCCTAAAAAGCCGCCTGCATTCGCAAAAACTTCAACTACACTGCCGTCTTCAACGACAGCTTCAGAAAGTGAAGTCTGCTTTATGCCTTCCTGTGAATCAAATTTTATATGTGAAATCTCATTGTCAAAAACCCATGGAAAGCCCTGCTTTATTTCGGCTTCTTCGCCTTTCTTCAAAAATACTCGTGTAAACATAAAAATCCTCAAAAATTTAGAATCCGTAATCAGCTTCTTCCGTTTTTTTAACCGGTGCCTGGAAAATCTGCGTCATTACTTCCATTGCTTTACGGACAGGAATGAAAGTGATTCCTTTTTTGACATGCTCCGGTATGTCATCCAGATCGCGCTCATTTGCCTTTGGAATAAAGATTGTCTTGATTCCATTGCGTTTTGCAGCAACAGTCTTTTCGCGAAGACCGCCGATTGGCATAACGGCTCCCGTCAAATCAAGCTCACCTGTCATTGCAACATTCGGCTTAATCGGACGCCCTGTCAAAAGTGACATGAGTGTTGTTGCCATTGTAATTCCGGCAGAAGGTCCGTCTTTTGGAGTTGCGCCTTCCGGAATATGAAGATGAATTGTATTTCGCTCGAACCAGTTTGCAGTCTTGATTTTGTGCTCGATGGCATACTGTTTAACCCAGTTCATTGCAATCTGGGCACTTTCTTTCATTACATCGCCCATCTGACCTGTAAGCTGTAAGCCGCCCTTGTCGCTCTGGAACGAAATGCTTTCGATTAAAAGAGTATCTCCTCCCATGCTTGTCCAGGCTAAGCCGATTGCTGTCCCCGGCTTTTCTGCACGTTTGATTTCACTTTCGTCAAAGACAGGCTTTCCAAGATATTTATCAAGGTCAGGAGCGTCAATTACAAAGCTTTCTTTTTTAAGGCCTGCAATTTCTTCGTCGGTAATTGATTTTGTAACAGCCCCGAGTTTTTTGCTTTCCGGCGCAATTCCTGTAAGAATCTGAGTTACAAGCTTTCGGTGAATTTTATCGATGCACTTTTCGTAGTGACGCACACCTGCTTCGCGCGCATATTCTTCTGCAATTCGAAGGAGCGCTTCTTTTGTGTATTTTACCTGAGTTTTTGAAAGCCCGTTTTTAACAAGGTTTTTCGGAACCAGATATTTTTTGGCAATTTCAAGCTTTTCCTGATCGATATAGCCTGCAAGTGAAATGATTTCCGCCCTGTCCAAAAGCGGCTCAGGGATTTTGTCGAGAGTGTTTGCCGTGAGAATAAAGAACACATTCGAAACATCAAACGGTAAATCAAGGTATGAATCACGGAAACTTACATTCTGCTCAGGATCAAGAACTTCAAGCAGTGCCGAAGCCGGATCTCCGCCGGAATAACTTGAACCCATTTTATCGACTTCATCAATCAAAAAGACCGGTGACTTTGTTTTTGCAATTTTTAAGCCCTGAAGGATTTTTCCAGGCATTGCACCAACGTAAGTGCGCCTGTGTCCTTTGATTTCAGCTTCATCACGCATACCGCCGACAGAAAAACGGTAGAAAGGCTTGTTCATGGCTTCGGCAATTGAGTGACCGATTGAAGTTTTACCGACTCCAGGAGGACCTACTAAAATCATGATAGAGCCTTTGTTGTCGTTTTTAAGCTTTCGTACGGCAAGATACTCCATAATGCGCTTTTTAACATCGTCTAAGCCGTAGTGGTCTTTTTCGAGGATTTTTGCAGCACGGACTAAATCGTAATTTTCTTTTGATTCATCTTTCCATGGAAGCGTGCAGATAAGCTCAAGATAATTGCGTGAAACAAAATATTCGCTTGAACTCGGGTCCATGAGCTTGAATTTTTCAAGTTCGTTTTCGACAGATTCTAAGATTTCACCTTCAAATTCAAAATCAGCAATGCGGGCCTTGAATTTCTGATAATCAGAACCGTCTTCGCCCACTCCAAGCTCATCCTGAATCATCTTCATTTCTTCCCGAAGGAAGTATTCACGCTGATTTTTTTCAAAATTTTCGTTGAGTTCGTTCTGAATCTTCTTTTGAATACGAAGCAAATCCTGGTCTTTTTTGATGTAAACTAAAACCTGCTCCATTCTCGCACGCACATTTGTTTCTTCAAGAACTTTCTGCTGGTCAGCCTTTTCGACATTCAATACACTTGCAACAAAGTCTGCAATTTTACCGGGATTATCGATATTGACCATATTAAGGCGCATTTCCTCGCTGAAAAGAGGATTATTCTCGCTGATTTCCTTCATTTCGCTGATAAGTGCGCGCGTGAGAGCTTTTACTTCAAAGGTGTCAAATTCTTCGTCTTCAAGATATTCAACGGCTGCCACAATCGGATTTTTTGCACTCAAAGTCTTTCGTATTTTAAAGCGCTTGATTGTAGAAATAAAAATGTTTACTCCGCCGTCAGGAAGATTGATTTTTTTAATGATTCGGGCAACAGTTCCGACCGTATACAAATCTTTAATGGTCGGGACTTTGTCACCATCTTTTGCATCATCATCTTTAAGCATGACAAGACCAATAAAGCCGTCATTTTCATAGGCCTGTTCAATGGTTTTAGTATCAGAACCGGAATTTATTATTACAGGAGTAAAAATGCCCGGGAACATAGGCCGGCCTGCAACCGGAATAATGCTTAATTTTGGAGGAAGAAAATCTTCGATTGGTAAAATCTGGGCATCTGCACCTAAATCTTTTAAAGCACCTTTTACTTCATCTAAATCTATATTTTCACCATTATCTTTTTTATCATCTTTAGCCATACGTTAAATATAATGAAAAAAATAAGCATCGGCAACTAAATTGATAATTATGATTTCTTTTACAATTAAAATTATGGCAGATACTCTTTATTGATATTTCTTAATGATTCAAGCATACGCTCTTTTGCACGACGATCCCCTTTTGTAAGAGCTTCAAGCCTGCTTCTTGCATCTTTACGTCCGGAATTATCCTGATACATACAGGTGCAGGTTGTATTGATATAACCTGCATTTTTTGCATGCTCTTTTATTGAGTTTACATCAGCATAACAAAGCGGCCGGATAATCGAAAGCGGATATTTTGTATAATTTAATCGCGGCGGCATAGTTGAAAGCTCACCTTTTCCAAGCATATTCATGAGAAGAGTTTCAAGAATATCGTCAAGATGATGTCCTAAAGCTAATTTGTTGTAGCCGTTTTTGACAGCAAAATGTACAAGTTCGTTACGTCTCTGATTTGAACACCAGTAGCAGCTCATTTTAAAGCCTTCTTTGACACGATTTTCTACATCGACGAAATAATTCAAAGTTTCAACATTCCATTCTTCAAATTTTTTTCGAAGATATGGGTTCATCGTGCAGGCTTCAAAGTCAGTCTCAATGTGGATCGCAGTAAAAGTAAAATTTGCATCTTTGCGTTTTGCACGGTTTACAAAATAATCGATTAATGCCGTTGAATCTTTTCCGCCGGAAGCACCGACCAGAATTTTGTCGCCCGGTTCAATCATTTTGTAATCGTAAATGGCTTTATCGATAATGCTGAAAAGTTTTGGCTGTCCCATGAAAAAAGAGTTTAGCAGAATGCATGAGTTTTGGGGAGTAGCTTTACCTTTCAAGTCCTGCGTTTACAAAAATAGAATCCTGATACCAGTCGATAATCATGCTGAATTCTGTTAGTTTATAGCCGTTACATTCTGCACGGATTTTCATAACTTTTCCTGAAACTAATTCTTTTTGAGGGACCTGATCAAACGGAACGTATTTTCCGTTATAAAAAACCGTAAATTTTGTTTTATTTGTAAGAATTTCATTTGTAACAGCATCAAAAGCACGAGTCTGTACAGTAACAGGCCGTACTACTTTCTGAAGATTATCAAAATTCAGATTACAGGCCTGACCATTTACCGAAAAACTTGACCACATTACATAAGAACCAATTAAAACTTTTACGCGGTAAAGACCGTCTTTAAGATAAACCGGCTTAATCGACAGGTATTTTACATTCGCTTTTGACGATGCTGAAACAGTTTTTCCGCTTTTGCTTCGAGTTATAATACCTTCAGAAGTTTTAAAATCACGCCGGCTTCCTTTAACCTCTGGTAAATCAGGATTGCTTTCATCAAAGAAATAAGCTTTTACAGGGATATCCATGCCGTAAATATTATTCTGGATTCCAACAACAGGAGTTACAAGATTAAGTGTTACAGGCTTATACCAGGGACTTAAAACAGACGCATGAAAAATTCCTTCACTCCATGCATATACCCCAAGAATACCGGCAACTGCAGCACACGCAATATAACTTGTAATTTTTACTCCGAGCCGGCTCTTTTTTTC
>NZ_JAZOUG010000169.1:0-10311 GCF_045657965.1 Treponema sp.
AGAAATAATACATAAAACTGAACCGATAACAGTGAGTTTTTTTGATTCTGTAGTTATTGAAGAAACCGTTTCAGTCAGCATTTGACTTATGTTATCTACGAAGTTATTTACTGTTTCGTAAATTTCTTCTGCGTAAGGATCGAATTCTTCCATTATTTTATTGCCTTCATCTGGTCCGTTTTCGATATAAGCGGCTGCCATACGTTTGCCCATTTCATAGAAGCCGTCAAAAGCCTTCTGCATTTCATCAAGTTCAGATATTTTTTCGGGTTTTCCATGTGTGTTGTAGAATTGTTTGAATTCTTCGACTATTGCTTTGAAATTTTCCGCATGTTCCGCTGCTTCATCGTATCCATCATCGTATCCGGGAGCTCCACGGGTAGCGGAAATATCTGTGAGCCACTGCTGTACCTGAATTACATGCATCTGCAAATCTTTGGCTTTAAGAGTATTTGGAAGAATTTCTTCCTGAATAAGAGATGCATTTTCGTTAAATGTATCAGTTTTTGACATAATTACAACAGATACCATTGTAATAACGAGTATCGAAATAATGTATCCGCTGAAAATTTTTATAAAAAGACTGATACCTCTTTTTTGTTTTGTGTCCATAATTTAATACCTCTTATGTAAAGCCTATATCATAATTCATGTAAAAACAATATAAAAATGGACTTAAATCAAGATTAAATAATCAGTCTGGAAAAAAATGGTTCTTTATTGGTCATAATTTTTTTATTAGATATGAGCTTATTCAAATCACTTGTAAGAATCTTATTTTAGGTTTATTCTATTAATCAATACTTTGAATTCAACAGGAGGACTTATATGTCCAGAAAAAAACAGTCAATGGATGGAAACCAGGCTGCAGCTCATGTCGCTTATGCGTTTACTGAAGTAGCTGGTATTTATCCAATCACCCCTTCATCTCCAATGGCTGACTGGGTAGACAACTGGTCTGCTGGTGGTCAGAAAAATATTTTCGGTAACAAAGTAAAGGTTATCGAAATGGAATCAGAAGCCGGAGCTGCCGGAACTGTTCACGGTTCTTTGGCATCAGGTGCGCTCACAACAACATTCACTGCTTCACAGGGCTTGCTCTTGATGATTCCAAACATGTACAAGATTGCTGCTGAACAGCTTCCTTGTGTATTCCATGTTGCCGCTCGTTGTGTTGCAACTCAGTCCTTGAACATTTTCGGTGATCATTCAGACGTTTACGCTTGTCGTCAGACAGGTGCTGCAATGTTCGCAGAATCAAATCCACAGGAAGTCATGGACTTGGCTCCTGTCGCTCACCTTGCTGCCCTCGAAGGCAAAGTTGCATTCATCAACTTCTTCGATGGTTACCGCACTTCACTCGAAATCCAGAAAATCGAAACTTGGGACTACGCTGACCTCAAAGAGATGTTCCCGACAGAAGCTCTCAAGGCTTTCCGTGACCACGCTCTCAACCCAGAGCATCCGGCTATGCGCGGTTCTCACGAAAACGGCGACGTATTCTTCCAGCACCGCGAAGCTTGTAACTCAACTTACGACGCTCTCCCGTCTATCGTTGAGAAATACATCGACAAAATCAATAAAAAGCTCGGCACAAACTACGGTCTCTTTGACTACTACGGTGCAAAAGATGCTGACCGCGTTATCGTTGCAATGGGCTCAATCTGTGATGTCGCAGAAGAAGTCATCGACTACCTCACAAAGAAAGGCGAGAAAGTCGGTCTTATCAAAGTACACCTCTACCGACCATGGATGCCACAGAAGTTCCTCGAGAAATTGCCAAAAACAGTCAAAAAGGTTGCTGTTCTTGACCGCACAAAGGAACCAGGCTCACTCGGTGAACCACTCTTCCTCGATGTTGCTACAACATTGCGCGAAGCTGGCTTGAACGACATCAAACTCTCTGGCGGACGCTACGGTCTCGGTTCAAAAGATACACCACCAAGCTCAGTATTCGCTGTTTACACAGAGCTTGCTAAAGACGCACCAAAATCACGCTTCACACTCGGAATCGTTGATGACGTTACAAACCTCTCACTTCCAGAGGTTAAACCGGCTCCAATCACATCTGCAGAAGGCACAGTAGAGTGTAAATTCTGGGGTATCGGTGGTGACGGTACTGTCGGTGCAAACAAAGACTCTACAAAAATCATCGGTGATCACACTGACAAATACATTCAGGCATACTTCCAGTACGACTCTAAAAAGACTGGCGGTATCACAATCAGCCACTTGCGCTTTGGTGACAAACCAATCCGCTCACCATACTACATCAACCAGGCTGATCTCGTAGCTTGTCACAACCAGTCTTACATCATCAAGGGCTACAAGATGGTTCAGGATGTAAAAGACGGCGGTACATTCCTTATCAACTGTCAGTGGAGCGACGAAGAGCTCGACAAGCACTTACCTGCTGAGTCAAAGAAATACATCTATGACCACAAAATCAAGGTTTACACTGTAGACGCTGTTGATATCGCAACAAAAATCGGTCTTGGAAAACGTACTTCTACAGTTCTCCAGTCTGCATTCTTCAAGCTTGCAAATGTTCTCCCAGCCGAAGAGGCAATCAACTACATGAAAGAAAAGGTAGTTGCCAAATTCTCTAAGAAGGGACAGGACATCGTTGACATGAACTGCCAGGCTATCGACCAGGGTGCAGGTGCTCTCCACGAAGTTAAGATTCCTGCTTCTTGGGCAAATCCTGCTCCAGATGCAGAAAAACCTGCTCTCCAGGGTGAGAAAGCTACCGTTAATATGGTAGAAAAACTCATGAACCCAATCGCCCTCATGGACGGCGACAATCTTCCTGTTTCTGCATTCAAAGATATCGCAGACGGTCAGTTCCAGCTCGGAGCTTCTGCTTACGAGAAACGCGGTACTGCAGTCAATGTTCCAGAGTGGGATTCAACAAAATGTATTCAGTGTAACAACTGTGCATTCGTTTGTTCACACGCAACAATCCGTCCATACCTCCTCACAGACGCAGAAGCTAGTGAAGTCGAGAAGAACGGCGGAAAAGCAGTCGACCTCAAACCAAAAGCAGGAAAATACAAGTTCACACTTTCAGTTTCACCGCTCGACTGTATGGGTTGTGGAGAATGTACAACAGTATGTCCAGTACAGGCTCTCACAATGGTTCCACAGGAAACTCGCTTGAGCGAACAGCCGGCTTGGAACTATCTCGTTGCAAATGTATCTAAGAAAGCTGATTCTGGATTCGCCGAGAACACAGTCAAAGGAAGCCAGTTCAACCAGCCGCTTCTTGAATTCTCAGGCTCATGCGCAGGTTGTGCAGAAACTTCTTACGCTCGCTTGATTACTCAGCTCTTCGGTGAGCACATGTACATTTCAAACGCTACAGGTTGTTCTTCAATCTGGGGTGGCCCGGCAGCAACAGCTCCGTACACAATCAACAAAGATTCTAAGAAAGGTCCGGCTTGGGCTAACTCTTTGTTCGAGGACAACGCAGAGCACGGCTTGGGTATGTACTCTGGTCAGAAATACATCCGCGACGGTCTTATCGAAAAACTCGGTGAATTGAACGCTAGCGGTGCTCTCAAAGAAGCAATCGACAAGTTCATTGAAACCAAGGACAGCACAAAGGACAACGCTCCTGCAGCAGATGCCCTTATCGCAGCTCTCGAAAAAGACGGCAGCGCAGAAGCTAAAGAAATCCTCGACAAGAAAGCTTACCTCTCAAAGAAATCTGTATGGATCTTCGGTGGAGACGGTTGGGCTTACGACATCGGTTTCGGTGGTCTCGACCATGTTCTCGCTTCTGGCGAAAACATCAACGTCATGGTATTCGATACAGAGATGTACTCTAACACAGGTGGACAGGCTTCTAAGGCTTCAAACATCGGTGAAGTATGTCAGTTCGCAGCAGCTGGTAAAGAGATGGGCAAAAAGTCACTCTCTGAAATCGCTATGAGCTACGGTTATGTATACGTTGGACAGATCGCCCTCGGTGCTAACCCGGCACAGGCTCTCAAAGTCATCCAGGAAGCAGAAGCTTACAATGGTCCTTCCCTCATCATCGGATACGCTCCATGTGAATTGCACGGTGTTAAGGGCGGTATGAACCACTGTCAGGACGAAATGAAGGCAGCTGTAAAGGCTGGCTACTGGAACCTGTTCAGCTTCAACCCAGCACTCAAAGCAGAAGGAAAGAACCCATTCACCCTCACATCAAAAGAAGGCGACGGTTCTTACCAGGCATTCCTCAACAACGAGACACGCTACTCTGCATTGACGAGAAAATTCCCAGAAAGAGCGAAAGTTCTTTTTGATAGGAATGAACAGGCTGCAAAAGCACGATTCGAGCACTTGCAGAAGTTGGTTGAGTTGTATAAATAAGATTGGATTGTCCGTGGGGGAGATTCTCCTACGGGTGATTATGATTTAATTGAACGCCGTTCCTTTTAGCGAGAAATTGCTGAGGGGGACGGCGATTTTTGTTTATCACCTGTAAAACTTGTTTAAATTCATTTTTATCATTATACTTTTGTTATGAATGATTCAAACAATGTGATGGCCGTACTTCAAATTTTAACTATTATTGCTAATTTTATAATTGCATTTATCGCCATCTTTGGTGAAAAGATTCGAAATATTTTTTATAAGCCGGAATTAGATATATCTATAACAGCTTTGTTTCCAGACTGTAATTTAACTTCTTTTAGCTCAGGGCAAAGAGCTTTTTTCTTTCGCCTTGCTGTTGTGAACACAGGATCTGTTGATGCGAACAATGTACAAGTATATCTAAATAATGTAAAAATAAAGGGATTGGATGGCAATTATTCTATATGCAATAATGTTCTGCCAATGAATTTAATGTGGTCTTATCAAGATAATGAACCTATAAAAACAAGTATCGCACAAGTTATTTCTCCTGGTATGAAAAAATATTGTGATTTTATCTATACTGTTGAAAATTCAAATTGTTGCACCTTGTGTACAGAAATTCCTCTTTTTTCCTATGGGATTCCAAGTAATTATATTGCTAGAGGTGATTACATCGCAAATATTATTGTTTTTGCTTCAAATTCAAAACCAAAAAGTTTTGATATACAATTTGAATACAAAGGATTTTGGTCAGATAATGCAAAAGATATCATTGAAATAAAATCATAATTTTCTCTTTTCAAACATTTCTTCTATTGTTTGTCTGACAGAATCTTGTAGTTCTGATTTGAATTTTAAAAAATCTAGTGTTTCAGATTGTTTGTTTGTATTTTGTAAAAGAAGTTCTGCTGGTGTGGTTCTCAATACTTCTGCAAGTTTTACCAAAGTTTTATCGCTAACCCAGGTTCGGCATCCTTCAATGTCATTTATCGTTTGTGCAGAAAGTCCTGTGTCTTCAGCAAGTTTTTCCTGTGTCATTGTTAAAAGTTTTCGACATTGTTTTATATTGAATGACAAATTTTTCCTAAGTTCATCCTGATTCATATCTAAATTCTACGGTAAAAGTAATACTTTACAACTTGGTAATATCGGATTAAAATATAATTTATAGCAAGTATTATTTATTGTTATTACCATATAATGCTTGTATAAAAGAAAATCTACATAGATTCTTAAAAAACGAGGTTATAACATGGTATGTCAAAAATGCAATTCTGAAATTTCAGCGGGGACAAAATTTTGTCCAAATTGTGGTTCTGAAGTTATATCACAAACTTCTTCGACAAAAATCAGAACTCCACTTTCTGCAGTTTCAAAGAACTCTGGGACAGGAACACTTTATAAAGTTGCTGGTGTTCTTGGAATCCTTATTGGAATTCCTATGATTTCAATTGTAATTGGAATTTTCTTTATAATTGGTGGAATTCTTTGTTTTATCATAGGTGGTTCATTAAAGTTAGAAAAGCAAACAGGAACTTGCCCATATTGCAATAATCCTGTTACTGTAGTAACTGGTCAACTAACTTATAAATGTATTCACTGTAAAAGAATAAGTAATCAACGAAGTGACTATTTAGAGGAATTATAAAATAATAGAATACTCTGTGGCGAAAAATTATTAAACTAGCTATAATTGTTTATTAGTTTTTCGTTGCTAAGAGGTTCCAATGAATACCAAAATAGATTGCGATAAAGCACTTGTCAAGAAAATTTTTGAAGGGTGGTACAGCATACCGAGTTATCAACGCCCGTATGTCTGGGAAACAGACCAAGTTGAAGAACTTTTAGATTGCGTTAAAAATGCTTGTGAAAATAAAGAAGAGCAATATTTTTTAGGCTCAATTGTTTATGTAAAGAAATCAGAGGAAAAAGACGGTGTTTCATACACAGAATTTGAGCTTCTTGATGGGCAGCAGAGGATTACGACAATTTTTCTAATTATTGCAGTCATAAGAGATTTCGTATTTGAAAATGAATCTAAGTTTGAAAAAGAAGATTTTGAAAATATAAAATCAACTTGTGAAGAATTAATCTATCAAAAGCCTAATAAGTATAAAAGTATTCCCGAACGCTTACGCATTGTCTTTAACATAAGAAAAGAAGTTAGAGATTTTGTTGATGTATATATAAAATCAATTGGCTCTACATTAGAAGAAGATATATTTGTTGCAAAATCAAAAGACAGAAATATAAATACTTCGATTAGGCATATTGCAAATACAGTGTTAATTGTAAGGAAATTCTTAAAAGAAAATTTTACAATAGTAGGCGAATTCTTACAGTATTTGTTAAACAATGTATTGCTTGTATATATTGCAACAGAAAATTTACAAGATGCATTCCAACTTTTTACTGTAATGAATAATACGGGATTAAAACTTGCAAACAGTGATATTTTAAAAGCAGAAAATTTAAAAGAAATTTCTGCAAAAGAAGAAGCAGATGAATATGCTTCGGACTGGGAAGAAATGGAATCTTATTTCGGAGAAGATTTTGATAACTTCCTTTCTCAGATAAGGACAATTCTTGTAAAGCGAAAGGCGGATTATTCGCTCATTAAAGAATTCAATGATAATGTATATTCAACAGAAAAATGGAATAAAGCAACAAAACGAAAAGAACCGTGCAAACCATTGCTTAAAAGAGGCGAAGACACATTTGCTTTTTTAAAAGATTACTTTACTGTGTATCAGAATTTATTTGATAAGAATCATTTTATTGAAACGAATTCTTATCAAATTTCTAACTATCTTGTGTTTATGTCAAATGGTTTTGAAACAGATTATTGGAAAGCGCCTGTGCTTATGTATTTCAAAAAGTTTAAATATGACAATTTTTTGAACTTCTTAAAAAAATTAGATGCAAAACTGTCATCTGATTGGATTATAGGTCTTGTTCCTTCCATGCGTATTGATAATATGAATAAAATTTTAATGTGCATTGATAAATCAAAAACAACAGTCGAAATTTTTCAATCTGATGTTTTTTCGCTCAATAAAAATGATTTTCATAATATCATTTCTGAAAATATTTATGGAAGAAAATATGCACGATACCTGCTTTTAAAAATTGATTTGCTTATGACGGATATAGATAAACAGTCTATATCTCCCTCTATTATTTCTATTGAACATATACTTCCTCAAACACCAAATGATAATAGCCAATGGAAAAAGGATTTTTCTGATGCAGAGCGAGAAGAATGGACTGATAAAATCGGAAATCTTGCACTAATTTCACGAAGAAAAAATTCTTCACAAGGACGATTGGATTATACTGAAAAATGCAAAAAGTATTTTGAGAAAAATATTGGAACGTTTCCGAGTATGATAAAAGTTTTTCAAGAAAACAAGGAATGGAAGTTGGATAATTTGAAAAAAAGACAACAAGAAATTATTTCTTTATTGGAAAAATCTTTATAATTGGTACAATTAAAAAAATCAAAAGTATATACTGTACAAGGATAGATTAAATATGGGAAACATCCACATAAAATCATTAAACATAGAGTCATTCAGAGGTATTAAAAATCTCAAGTTGGAGAACTTCACGGGAATTAATATTTTTTCGGGAATTAATAATTCTGGTAAAACAAGTATTCTAGAAATTCTACAGACTTCCGGAAATCCGTGTTCACCTTATGTTTGGACAAGTTTTGATAGGGCTGGAGAAGCAACGAGTCCTATTTTTGAAAGAATCTTGGATTTGTTTCCTACTTCTGAAGACAAGTTAGAAATTGCCTATTCAAAAGATGATGATATAAACGGAGTTTCTTCAATAAAGTTAAAAGCCGATATAACAAAAGAGAAGACAATTAAAAGAGAATATTGTAAAGAGGCTCATATCGAGTGTGAACCTGAAGAAGAGTATTCTGAAGTGGAAATGATAAGACTCCATACAGATTTCATTTATAATGGAAAAATTGAAGACGCATTTAATGTATTCAATGTAACTCGATTCGATAATTTTGTAGAAAATGTCGAAAAACTTTATAATAAATACCAAACGCTCTATCTTCCTTCAAGTATAAATTATGAAATAAATCCTTTTATTACAAAAATTTTCAGCGATAATAAGAGTCATAAAGAGCTTATTAGTGTCCTCCAATTATTTGATGATGATATAATTGACATTGTGCCTACGGTTCGTGACTATTCAATGCCATTTCCATTAAAAAATACTTATCAGGTTCGATCAAAGAAATTTGGTAGACTTGTACCATTTGGAGTGTATGGGGATGGGGTTAGGAAGGCTTTTTACTTTGTTGTTTCAGTTCTTGCAACAAAAGATGGAATTCTCCTTATTGATGAATTTGAAACGGCAATCCATACATCGGTAATGACAAAGCTTTTTACATGGATTTTTAAGGCATGTAAAAAATATAATGTTCAGCTTTTCCTCACCACGCACAGCAAGGAAGCATTGCAGAAAGTTTTAGCGTTAAATTCTGACTCGGATTTGAAAGACGAAATAACTCTGTACACGCTTTACAAAATTGATGGTAAGAATGTCGCAAGAAGACTTTCCGCCGAGCGAGCTATTGAAGCCGATGAAAATTTCGGACAGGAGCTGCGATAATGAAGTCTATTATTATTTGTGAAGGTGATACAGATTTTACCTTGCTCCAGTATTTTATGATTAAGGCGAATGGCTGGGAAGATGCCCGAAAAGTTTCTTTTAAACCAGACATTTCTGATTCAATAAGCAGGGATTTTTGTAAAGGCTCAAATTTGCTCACAATTGTTTCTGCTGGTGGATGTGCAAATATCAAATCTGTGTTTTCAGCTGTTGCACGCTATAACCAGAACGCAGTTTTTGATTCAGAAAGATACTCAAAAATTGTGGTTGTAACGGATAACGATGAGAAAGGAACTGAACTTAAGATTGTTTCTGATTTGAACAGTATTTCAGAAAATAATGGAGAAGTTTGTAATAGAAAATGGACAAAACTTTCTTATATTGACGAAACATCAAACAAACTTGCATTTTCTACAGATGTGCTTTTGCTTGTGATTCCTTTTGATGAAAATGGGGCACTTGAAACATTTTTGTTGAATTCTGTTTCAAAACAAGATGCTTACGATGCAGAAATAATTAGAAAAGGAAATGCTTTTGTAGAAAATGCTGATCCAAGTTCAAAATATTTGATTCATCGCGGATTGAAAACAAAAGCAAAATTTGATGTTTATTTTTCAATAAGAACACCTGCAAAACAATTCCGTATGAGGCAAGACATTTTGAGAAATGTTCCGTGGGAAGAATATGAAAATGTACGGGATGTGTTTAAAGAGTTGCAGAAATTAGGCTGATATTTCTGCGTTAAGGATTGTAGGGGCGGCGAAGCCGTTGCGTAATGAAATGGAGCAATGAAGTGCGGAAGCACGGAACCCCGAAAAGCCTGACCGCCGCTTGTCGGCGGGAACGCCCTGTTTATAAATAAAAGCTGTTGACCTCAAACCAAAGGCTGGAAAATACAAGTTCACACTTTCTGTTTCACCGCTCGACTGTATGGGTTGTGGCGAATGTACAACAGTTTGTCCAGTTCAGGCAATCAAGATGGTTCCACAGGAAACACGCCTTGCTGAACAGCCGGCTTGGAACTACCTCGTTGCAAACGTTTCTAAGAAAGCTGATTCTGGATTCGCTGAGAACACAGTCAAAGGAAGCCAGTTCAACCAGCCGCTTCTTGAATTTTCAGGCTCATGCGCAGGTTGTGCAGAAACTTCTTACGCTCGCTTGATTACTCAGCTCTTCGGTGAGCACATGTATATTTCAAACGCTACAGGTTGTTCTTCAATCTGGGGTGGCCCGGCAGCAACAGCTCCGTACACAATCAACAAAGATTCTAAGAAAGGTCCGGCTTGGGCTAACTCTTTGTTCGAGGACAACGCAGAGCACGGCTTG
>NZ_JAZOUG010000170.1:0-2609 GCF_045657965.1 Treponema sp.
CATTCAAGATTTTTTTTAATCATATTCAGAATGTCCTTTCAGGAAAATATTTGATTTTACCGATAATTATTATACAATATTAAAATATAAAGCTAAAGTTTTTCAGGAGGAGTTTATGGCTATTATTACAGTTTCAAGGCAGCTTGCTTCTCTTGGGGATGAAATAAGCCGGAATATTGCAGAACATTTAGGCTATAAATTTTTTGGCAGGAAAGAAATTGAAAGAAGAATAGTTGAACTTGGATTTCCGGAAGCAAAACTTGCAAAATTTGACGAAAAAAAGCTCGGCTTTTTTACCGGCTTAACCCGGATAAGGGATGAATATCTTAATTATCTTATGACAGCAATTCTAGAAGCAGCTTCAGAGAATAATTCAGTCATTGTGGGCCGCGGTTCTTTTATTATTCTAAACAGTCTGGAAAATCATGTGTCGTGCAGGTTTATTTCAGATAAAAAAATCCGTATAGAGCGGCTTCAGAAAGAATTGAACTGTGATTTCAAAAATGCTTCAAAAAAAATTACGGAAAGTGAAAATCAACAGAAGGGATTTTATAAGTCATTTTTTAATTTTGATGTACTGGATCCTGGAATGTATGATTTGATTGTGAATACCTCTGTAATTGATACTGATTCCATCGTAAAATCTATAATTGCTTTGGCTGATTCTTGCATAACCTCAGAAAAAGATGAAAAAGGCCGGAAGAAAATCGAAGAAATGTTAATTGGCCAGAGAATTGTGAATATGCTTCTTTTCGATTACAGCTTAAATATTAACTTCTTAAGAATTTCAATTGAAGGCAATAAAATTATACTTCATGGAATAGCAGAATCTGATGTTGCAGTTGATAGCGCTGTTACAATTGTTGGAGCGGAACTGCCGCATTATCAGATAGAATCAGCTATAGCCATCACTCAGGATTTTAAGTCTTATACCAGGTAGAATTGCAATTAAAGTCTCTTACTTTACTTTTTCTTTTCAAAAAACTATAATTTTGCGATGAAAGTTTCCAATCGTTTTACATTTGCACGTGCTATTTTTGCCCCTGTTTTTTATTTGATTTTTAATTTACCAGTTTGGCTTGACAGTCAGATTTTAAATATTATTTCTGCCTGTGTTATGATTCCTCTTCTTGCAGTTTTTGAGTTAACAGATTACTGGGATGGTCATTATGCACGAAAGTATAATGAAGTTAGTGATTTTGGGAAAATTTTCGATCCGTTTGCAGATGTTATATTAAATTTGACTGTTTTTATGTGTGCGGTTTCAGCAAAATACATGCCTATTGTATTATTTGTTTTGATTTTATACCGCGAATTTACACAAAGCTTTCTGCGAATGTCTGCATTAAAAAAAGGTATTGCTATTGCCGCCCGCAAAGGTGGTAAATTAAAAACTGTTTTTTACATTATTTCAGGTTTTTTCTTTTTAACGATAGAAAGTTATACCCGTTTTAATTTTTCTTTTATTCCAGAAAATATTAATTTTATTATTGTTACAGCCTTTAAATATACGACATTAAGTCTGTTTGTAATTTGCGTTATTCTCAGCTGGCTTTCTTTCCTTGATTATATAAAATCGTTTTACTCATTGGTTAAGGATAATGATTAACAAAAACGGGAGAGAGTGATGCCGGATAAAGAAACAATAAAAAAAACAGAATGGTTTGAAAAAGAAGAATTCTGGAATAATTATGCTCCAATAATGTTTGATACAGCCAGATGGGCGGAAGCTCCTGCTGTTGCACAAAGCGTCTGTAAAATTGCAGGACTTGGAAAAGGTGCAAAAATTTTAGATGCCGGATGTGGACCAGGAAGAATTAGTGTTGAGTTGGCTTCTCTTGGTCTGGAAGTTACGGGGGTTGATTTAATTCAGTCTGAACTTGATGCGGCTGCAGAAAGTGCCAGTGCTGAAGGTGTTGATCTGGAATTAATAAAAGCTGATTTACGCAATTTTAAGACGGAAAAAAAATTCGACTGTGCAATAAATCTTTATACGTCTTTTGGCTACTGTGATACAATCGATGAGGATGCTCAGATATTAAAATCAATTTTCGATTCAATCAGAGACGACGGTTTTTTTATTTTGGAAAATATCAGCAGAGAAATTGCAATAAAAGATTTTACAGAAGGCGAATGGTTTGAACGTGCTGGTAAAACTGTACTTACAGATTTTAGTGTCGTTGGTGCATGGGAAGGTCTTCGTTCCCGCTGGATTTTAATTGATAATGATACAGGTGAACGTATTGAGCATGAGTTTGTTCAGAGACTTTACTCTGCTGTTGAATTAAAAAGAATTATGCTTGGTATTGGATTTAAATCTGTTGAAATTTATGGTGATTTTGATTTTTCACCATACAATCAGAATGCACGCACAATGGTTATTGTTGCACGAAAATAAAAAAAATAAAAAAAATAAAAAAAATTGAAAAAAAAGAAAATAAGTGTTGACAGAAAAATGTTGGTGTGATATATTCATTCTCACCCGCTGACAATCGGTCGGCACGGTAAAAGTTCTTTGAACATAATCAGATAAGTGAAGGAAAGAAAAGACAATACATGTGGAGCAATGTCAATTGTTCCATCGTATATCACATGAAAAACAAAGCCAG
>NZ_JAZOUG010000171.1:0-6735 GCF_045657965.1 Treponema sp.
TGCTGAAGGTTTGCAACGTAAGCGCACATAGCGGCAGTAGGTTTGTTACCGCAAGAAGAAAGATAATTTTCCAATGGTGTAGCCATGATATTCTCCAAAAAAAGTGATGCATTGATTCTACAGAAAAGAACAATTATATTCAATTTCAAAGAGATACCTATTAACTTTTTTCTCGCAGATTTGTTATTATAGCATTATGAAACGCACGACATTAAAAACAATTATTTTTTCAATCGCTTTTACAGCTCTTTTATCATCATGTACTTCTACACCAAAAGAGATTCCTGAAGATTTAACAGCACAGGAACTCATTCAAAAAGGACAGGCAGCTTTCGAAAACGGAAAATACAAAGAATCTCTCAGATATTACAATGCAGTGACAGAACGCTATGCAGATTCACCTGCAGTATATGTCGAAGCAACTTACGAAATCGGTCACGTTTTTATGAAACAAAAGAAATATGAACAGGCCGAAGAAGTTTTGACTTCACTTATCGAATTATATCAAAAAGCTCAGCCAGGAACTCTTCCGGGAGCATACCAGAAACTTTCCCAGCTGGAATTAGACAAAATCGCAGAAAAGAAAAATTAATTTATCTTCCGCGCTCACTCTTGTCGTCAGGAACAATTACTGCATCAATTGTCACACCTTTTCTTTCGGCAAGAGAAGCAACTAAATCTTTGGAATATTTACCGCTTCCGCGCGGACTTGGATGCGGTTCGGCATCTCCAATCAGAATGATTTTTCTTTCTGCTTCGTTTCTCCAGTTATAATATTCCATCGATGCAAAAAGAGCTTCATAAACAGCTTCCGGGATATCCCCGCCTTCAGTACCATGAATATAAAAGCTGTTCAGATTCTTCTTAAATAAATCAACACTCTGAGTAAAGTCAAATTTTTTTACAGGTAAATCCATCCACTTGTATGTGTCCCCATAATCACGGTATAAAAGTAAACCAAGTCTTAAACTCTTAAATTCCTTTACTTTTTCAATAAGCTGCGGGATCCATACATCACGCAGTTTCTGAACATCATCTTTCATGCTTCCTGTAGTATCAATTGCAAAAATCACATCGGCGCAATCTTTATTTTTAATTCTGTCCAGCGAAGACATGATATCATCAGGTAAAGTCTCAGGTCCCTTTGAATAAACCATTTCTCCACCACCAAAAGCAGCAATATTTTTGAAACTTTCCGCAGCATCAGGATTATAATCATCAGTAAGTATAATTACTTCAGGTTCTTTTATTTCAGGCAGAATCTCTTCTGTTTCAGCTTCCTTTACCGGCTCTTCTTTTTTTTCTTTTTCAACAGTCTTTCCAAGATCAAACATAAAGGCATTATCCGAATACTCTCCGGAATAATCCCCGTATTTTTTTGAAAAAGAGCGGATATTTATAAAAGTTCCACGGTCAATTTTAACAGTTCCGTTTCTGGTCCATGGATATCCAAAAGCAATCTCTGCAGGGATAAAAATATGAAAAGCTTCTCCAAAAACGCTGTCTTTTTCTGGTGTTGAATCCATAAGACTGTATTTTGAATAATTTGACTCAAGTTTTTTACCATTTAGAAAGCGGATTTCATCGCCGTTGACAGGATTATATTCTAATGCCCGATAAGCATAATTATCTATTTTGCCTTCTGGATCCTTAGTAGTTTCGACGAGCATAACTGATTCAATGCCGTTTTTTTTACGGATATAAAGATGATACCCCCCACTTGATTTAAAATCTGTTCCGTCATCATAAACCAGCCGCAAATCCTCAGGATAAATTATGAGGTCTGGAGATTCGGCAAAAGAAAACGAGATGCACAAAACTGTAAAAAAGAAAAGGGCAATTTTTTTCATATTCAAACAATCGGCAGTTTTTACTATTGAAATTAGAAAAAGTATGGTATACTTTTAACAGGGATAAAAATGACTAATAATAATTTTACGTCAGTCGATATAACAGAATTCTTCGACGAAAAAGAACAGGCCGAAGATTTGATTGACACTGGTATTGTTGTATTTACTGAAGAACAGAAACAGCTTGTCAAACAGCTTCGTGAAAAGCTTTCAGAAGTTGATAAAGAACATCTGGAACTCTTTAATAAACGTGTAGAAGATCTCAAAAAACTTGCCTCTGCAATAGCGGCCTTTCCTTCCCTTCTGGAACGCACAGAATTAACCGTTGGTTCCCGAACACCCCAGTCTTTAATAGACTCACTTATTAACAGCACTCGTGAAGGCGATACAACTTTACAGCTTCCGTCAAAAGCAACTTTGGGCAAAGGCTTTCTTGTAGCAAAACTTCACACATTCTCATCAATAGAAAAACTTTCAAAAGAAGTAAATATGGATTCAAAAAGCATCAAATCCATTCACGATGAAACTGTTTCCATGATGTTTCTTCTGCTTGCCGAAGATGTTTATTTAAACTTAATCCGTGACACGACTTTATCAATGGATTCAAGAAGGCAGCTGGCTCTTTCATTACTTTTACTCTGGGAACACCGTGCAGATCAAAATATCTCTGACATAGCACCAGTCTTACAGTCTGTATGGACAGCCCGCACCCGCTTAGCTCCGGCATTTGGTACAATGATGGGAACAAGTGAACTTATTATGATTTCATTCCAGCTTGATGAACAATGGTCTGACTTTATCAAAACAAAACTTGCAGATGCTGATGTAAATATGGCTATGGAAGAATTTTTGTTTGGAATTTCCTATGAACAAATCACTAAACTTAAAAATATGCTCCGTGAACAGGGAATTGCAGCAATAGGTCGTGATGAAGTTTCAACTTTTTTGGGCACTGATGTAAAAGTCAATATGACAGAAGATTACCGTGACTTCTATCAGCAGTACACACTGCGGCGTGATAACGCCCGGGCAAGACGAAGATTAAATATAGCAGGACCTCACAAAACAATTGAAGACCACTTTATTTCATACGTTATGGAAAAAAACCGGGAAAAACAAATAAAAGACAGCTATAAAACTAAAGAAAATGCTCAAAAATCTATAACAGTCTCTTGAAATGCTCCCTATTTTTTGATAAATTGTAAAAACTTACGGATTCTTCGGTAGTGAGGAGGTGAAATTATGGCAACAATCATGGTTGAAGACTCAGAGAATCTTGAAAAAGCAATCAAACGTTTCAAGAGAATGGTCGAAAAAGAAGGTATCATCCGCGAATACAAAAAGCGCGAATATTACGAAAAACCATCTACAATCCTTAACCGAAAGAACAAAACTCTTCAGCGCAAAATGATGAAGAAAACACGAAAATCACATGATTCACGTTCTTCGTACTAGTTTAAGAAAAAGCCTCTGCCTGTGCAGAGGTTTTTTAATACTCATTTACTGTTTTCTCTTACCTTTTTTTTTAGTCTCCTGTGCTTCAAATAGATTTTCCAGTTCAAACACACCCTTTACTTCTGATATAAACTGGCAGAATCTGAATAATATTTCATATGCACAGTATTTTTTCTATGAAAATAAAGATTTTCCTTTACGCTGTCACTGTCTTAAAATCAATCTTCAGGACGAAAGTTTACAATTTAATATTTTCCCTGATTCAGAAAAAGTTTTTTTAGATAGTAATGGCAGTAAAACAGCTTATTTTAAAGGACTTTCAGCAAAAGAATTTTCAAAAAAGCACCCGTCAAAAATTTTTATAAACACAGCACCATTTTCCGGTAAAGAAGGAAGTTCCAGTTTTATTGCAAAATTAACTGATACAAGAAAAATTTCAGGAATTCACACTGTAAACAAAAAAGAATTGTCAGCACCGTTGAAAAAATACAGTGCACTATGTATAAAAAAATCTGAAAAAGGATATTCTGCAAAAATATTCAAAAATCAAACTGTATCAGAATACAGCGGATATGATTTTTGTTTAGGCGGATTTTATACAATTTTAACTGATTCCAAAAAAGAAACCTTTTCATATCAGACAAGAGATTCAAGAACAGCCGTCGGATTAAGCGGAGACGGTAAAACACTCTATATTCTGATTGCAGAAGGTGAAAGAAAATCTCAAAGCACAGGACTTTCTTATCCGGAATGTGCTGACATCATGCTCGCTCTGGGTGCAAAAAATGCAATGGAAATGGATGGCGGCGGTTCAACCACGCTTTATATAAACGGTAAAAATATGCTTTCTTATTCATCATCAAGAAAAATTGCAGTGTTTTTTGGTTTTAATTGACGATAAACAATTTATCAGTTATTATTAAGGTATGGGGATTGCCACAAGTCAACAGCTAACAAAATATTACGATCAGTATCGTGATACAGAAATTACTTTCACTAAAGATATCATCCGTGCATTAGGTCTCGACCCTCGTCAAGTTTATGTAAAATGTAATGGCGGTCAGTGGCCTTGTATCATAAATTCAACTTCATTTCAGCTTGCTAAAATCATTGTTGGCACAAAGGGTGGCGCTTTTCAGGCACTTGCAGCAAAGGATAATCCAACTGTAAACATCCGTTTCTGTTTTAATGAACAGGAAGGAGAAACAGTCACATTCTTAGTATCAGCACGAGTTGCAAAAATTCAGCCTTACATGAATTCTAAAGAACTTGTTGTAGTTTCCCTTCAGTTCACACAACGTCCACCAGATGATTTAATCGAAATTGTCGGTAAATTACTCGAAGCAAACGCAAATGCAGTCCGCCGCCGTGAAGAACGGGTTGTAATCAATGAAGATTCAAAGAGACGTCTTGGACTTGCTAAAGAAGAGTGTGTCGTTATTGTACAGAGCGTTCCGCGTCATTGCGTTTTGAGGGATTTGTCTTTCTCAGGTGCAAAGGTTATTCTTATCGGTCTTTCACAGTTTCTTGCCAATAAAGATGCGATTCTTCGTCTTGAATTTAACGAACCAAGCGAAGTTGTATCAATCAGGGGAACTATTGTTTCTGCAGATTTAATTCAGGGGCGCAAAGATATTTGTGCAGCAAGCATTAAATTTGATGAACAGTTTGTTCCTTTATCATACAAAATGCATCTTAATGATTTTCTTACAGCTGTACGGAAAACTCAGCTTTCAACAACAGATCAGGCTTCCCAGCAAAGAGAAGCTCAGGCTCAGCAGCCTTCTCAATCTCCGATACAGTCACAGCAGGCACCTACTCTTCCAGAGTAATTTTAACAGCCTGACATATTTTAATTTTTCAAAAACTCAGTTAATATAGCTGAGTTTATTTTTTATCAGGAGAATATTATGAATCCTTCTTCCCCATTAGATTCTATTTATTTTATAAATATCCCGGAAGATTTCAAATTTTCAGAAACTGCATTTCATATCGATACTACAATTCCTCTTCCTGTACAAAAAAAGGCAGATGATGCACCGGGCTCATTCGATATGAAATCTTTAACAGAAGAGCAGATTCTTGCAGGTCTTCTTACAATCATGGCGTATGACCAGAAAAACACTAATATTCAGTATTACCGCTCAATATTAAAACATGCCAGACCAAATCTAAAAAAAGAACTCGGTGAAGCTGCAATTTTAAAGGCAAAAAACGAAGATTTTGACCTTGCTGAAGAAATTTTCCGTGCACTGCGCGGTTTTGATCCGGAAGACATGACTATCGTTTTGAATACTGCACTTTTCTTTGATCAGCGGGCAGATTCATACCGGAAATCAGGTCTGCATGATGATGCCGATGCCTACGATGCCGATGCATTCAATTATTACCGGGAAGCTCTTGAAGCAGAGCCTGCTATGCCGGATGCTTTTTTTAACGCAGGCTTTTTCTATCTTAAACAGCGTAAATATAAAGAAGCCAAAGATTCCTTTGAAACTTATCTTGCCCTTACCTGCGATGTTAAAGATGAAGAACTTGGAGAAAACGGAATTTACAAAAAAAACAGGGCTCAGCAGATTTTAAATGATATTTCAAACCGCAATATGGATGATGATCACTTTAAAGCAGCTTATGATTTAATAAACCGTGGTGAAGAAGAAAAAGGACTTGAAGAAATCCGTAAATTTATCGAAAAGAATCCGGATGTATGGAATGCCTGGTTTATGCTCGGCTGGGGTATGAGAAAAACAGGCCGCTATGAAGAAGCAAAAATGGCTTTTGAAAAAGCATTGAGTCTCGAAGGCGGAGAAACAAGTGATACTTACAATGAACTTTCAATATGTCTTCTTGAAAGCGGGGATATCAAAGGAGCAAAAAAACTTCTTGAAAAGGCACTTGCAAAAGACAGTGAAAATACAAAAATCATCTCAAATCTTGGTTATGTTGCACTTAAAGAAGGAAATCCTTCTCTTGCAGCGGGCTATTTTCAGACAGTCCTGGAAATAGATCCTGATGACAAAATTGCTGCTATAGAACTTTCAAAACTGGAAGCTTAAAAATCAAGCCGGAGTTTATCCCCAGGATTAATTCCGGCTTTTTTATACCAGCCCTGCGGCACTTCAAGAGCATAAAGAACCTCTGTAGAACTGGTCACATTAGAAAGATCAAATGGATACATATCCAGAATATCGCGGATCCGGCCGTTTTTATCGATATAGGCAATTGAAAGCGGATGGGGAGTATTTTTCATCCAGAAATTAAGAATCTGTTCTTCTTCAAAAATAAATAACATTCCGGTTCCTTCAGGAATATCCTGCCGGAACATAAATCCATTCTGTCTCTCAGAAAAAGTTGAAGCAATTTCAGCCTTCACAGTAACTTCCTTTCCTTCAGAATTAACAAAGTCGGGAGGCCAAGCGGTCTTAGGAAG
>NZ_JAZOUG010000172.1:0-4119 GCF_045657965.1 Treponema sp.
TCTTTTTCAAGAATACCTTTTTCAACATTAGCTTCCATTTGCTTAAGCTTGGCAGAAATGTCTTTTAAAGGATCACACAAATCACTACCGACATTTGCAAAAAATTCTGTTTTTGCAAATTCAGCCTGTTCTGCAATCCGTTTTGCTTCATTCGTGCTTTCAAAGAGGAAGATATTCTGTAATGCACTGCTTAAAGAAGAACGCAGATCTTCATAGATAATTCCATGACAGCCTGAATAATTACAGATTACATATCCGTAAGAATGATCTTCAACAAATAACGGCTGTACAATAAAAACACCTTTATCAAAATCTGCAGAAAACCTGTCAGGAACAAGTTCACCACGAGGGAATTTTACTTCCTCATTTCTGACTTCACCGGCAGAATTAAATCCTGCTATATAATTTGAGTAAGTTTCATCTTCATGAAGAACAATCGCTAAAGTGTTTATTCCGATTTTTTTCAGATGGTTATGCAGAATTCCAATTAATTTATTTCTCTCAAAGACCGAAAGCATATCGTTTTTAAGAGAACTGATAACGCCATTTATTCTTTCGGATTTATACTGCTGTTCGATTAAAACTCGTTCCTGAACTCTTGGAATAAGAATAGAAACATGCCGTATGATTTTTTCGATATATTCCTGAGAAAGACAGGTAATATTTCTGAAAAGAGCAATAATTGAAAACAGTTTAATTAATTCACCGTCATTCTGGAAATATGCAGTTAAACGCTGTGTAAGCAGTTCATAAAATTTTGCACGCTCATTTTCAAACAGAACATCAATCATTGGTGCAAGATTTGCTTCTGCAGAATCTAATCTTAAAATTTTACAGATTTCTTCGTTAAACTGCTCTTTTGTACGGATTTTGATTTTTGATTCCATTGAATAAAGTGCTTTTGTATGAATACAGCCGCAGCTTTCACGAATCACAGGATAAGCAGGAAGATTTATGTCAGATACACCCAGCATTCCCTGTAGCATGCTGGAAATTGACTCATAAGCACCGACACCAAGTTCAGCGTGCGGCATATGAACAGTAGAGAAGGAAGGAATTGAAATTCTGCTCTCTTCAGTATCATTAAAACCGCCGACAAGAAAATCTTTTGGAATTCTAAAACCTTTCTGCTTAAAATAATTTGTGGCAGCAAAAGTCATTAAATCACTTGCTGAAACAAGCGCTTCAAAATCACGGCCTGGAACAAGAGAGCGTTCTTCAAAAAGCTGTGCAGCTCCCTTTTCACCGTCATACCAGCTCAATGGGCTAGAAATAAGTTTTTCTGATTCAGAAGAATAAAGTCCTGCTTCTACAAGAGCATCTTTATATCCGCGGAAACGGTTTTCTGCAGAAGTATGAGTTTCCGGTCCACGAAGGAATGCAATCTTTTTTACGCCATGAACTTTAATAAAATGCTGGACAAGCTCTTTCATGCCGATATAAGCATCAAACTCAGCACAAGGATGACCCGAAACTTTCTGACCGATTGTTACAAAAGGAATTGACTGAAACTGCCCGTGGAATTCTTCGATTTCCTTAACAGACACAGAACCACTGATACTTGATGCCCAGCTGATTAATCCATCGATATTTGAAGAATTTACGAGTTTATATATGTCATTACGAAGGTTTTCATCACCTGTCTTTTTTTCAAGTTTGCCGCCGGGAAATACAAAAAAAGCACCTGAATCCCTTTCGGCACGGGCAGCAAGTTTATGCCAGAGCTTTAAAGCAGAACCTGCATGTATTGTTGCCAGAATAAAACCTATTCGATGTCTCTCACGAGAAATTTCCATTTTTCCATTTTATAATGATGTCGTTTTTTTTACAAGTTATTTAGCTTTTTTACAAATATTTTTTTACTGACATAATCATTAATAAATGTTATGATAGAACAAATTTTCTTTTTATGAACTTTTGGAGGTTCAAAACTATGGCTCTTAAGTCAATTAAAGACGTTGTTAAAACTGTAAAACGCCCAGAGAAAATCATGCAGTTCGGTGAAGGCGGATTCCTTCGCGCATTCGTTGACTGGCAGATTGATATTGTAAACGAAAAAACTGATTTCAACGGCAACATCGTTATCGTTCAGCCGCTCGAAAAAGGTATGATTGATGCAATGAACGCACAGGATAACCTTTACACAACAGTTCTCCGCGGTATGAAAGACGGAAAACCAACCGTTGAGACACGTGCAATCAACTCAGTAAGCAGATCTATCAACCCGTACACAAACTACGACGACTACATCGCACTGGCTTCAAGCCCGGATCTGCGCTTTGTTGTTTCTAACACAACAGAAGCTGGTATCCGCTTCGATACAGAAATTGACGGAGTTCCTGTAACTCTCGACCAGAAACCACAGAAAAACTTCCCTGCAAAAGTTACAGCTTTCCTCTACAAGAGATTTCAGGCTTTCAAGGGCGACACATCAAAAGGTCTTATCCTTATTCCTTGTGAGCTTTCTGACCAGGCAGGTCTCAACCTCCGCATCAACATTCTCCGCTATGCAGAAATGTGGCAGCTCGGACCGGACTTCATCAACTGGTTTGATGAGGCTTGTGACGTTTGTTCATGCTTGGTCGACCGCATTGTTCCGGGATATTTCCCGCTTCTTGCAAAAGAAGAAAACGGCAAAACTCAGGCAGAAAACCTCTGCGAAAAACTCGGCTACGAAGACAAACTCCTCGACTCAGCTGAACTTTTCCACTTCTGGGTTATCGAATCTAAAAAATCACACGAAGATGAACTCCCGCTCGTTAAGGCAGGCTTGTCTGTTAAGTGGGTTCAGAACATGGACTACTACCACACACGCAAAGTCCGCATTTTGAACGGAGCACACACATCTTCAGTTCTCGCAGCCTTCCTTGCAGGTTCAAACTACGTTCAGGACATCGTTTGTTCAGAAAAAGTTGGTTCAGGTTTCAACACACCGAACGCTGACGCACAGAAGTTCATGCACGACATCATCTTCAACGAAATCGTTCCATCAATCGACGGTGACCAGGAAGACCTTAAAAAATACGCTCAGGATGTATGGACCCGCTTCCAGAACCCGTTCAACCCGCACCGCCTGATTGAAATTTCTTTGAACTCAGTTGCAAAATACTGGACACGCTGTCTTCCTTCAGTACTCCAGAGCATCAAAAAGAACGGCTCGGTTCCAAAGCTTCTCGGCTTCTCAATCGCTGCCCTTATCGCATTCTACAACGGTACAGAAATCAAGACAGACGAAAAGGGTGCTAAATACCTTGAATCTAAACGTGACGACGGCGTATACCCGAACAAGGACACAATGCCTGTTCTCGAATTCTTTGCTGCACTCAACAAAGAGACAAAAGATGCAAAAGTTATTGCAAACAAAGTTCTCTCAAATGTTGACTTCTGGAAAGAAGACCTCACAAAGGTTTCAGGCCTCGAGCTTGCCGTTGCAGGACACCTTGCTGACATTCAGTCTAAGGGAATGAAAGCAGCTCTTGCTGAGATTGTAAAATAAGATACTTCGAGTAGGCAAAAGCCGAAAGAAAATGACCAACTTTAAGCCCGTCCATTGCGACGGGTTTTTTTTGTGGAGAGATGATGGATAAACTTGTTGCCTCTCATAGTCCGTAATGTGTCCAAAACCCTGTTTTTCGTTTTCAATACATTGAGGCTCGGTTATATTACGAATTTTTTCTTCATATTCTGTTTTGAGACTGTTGATTTTAGAGATTATTTTATCCCGCTCCTCATTATTTTATTGTATTCAATCGGCTTTTTTAGATTCCCACCGCTCACAATAACCTGAGAAAATGCCTTCATGCCAGAAAACAGGCAAAAAACAGCGATAAAAGAGACCAATAATTTTTTCTCCACCGTTATTTGCCTCATCCTCTAAAAGTTTTTCTGCATTTGCTATAGCTTCTTTTTATTCTGACTTTTTTATCCTAGTTCTGCCAGCTCTTCCCAACGTGCATAATCTGCGTTCAGTTTTTCTTCAACGGCTTTATATTCTTCGCCTGCTTTTTGAACGACAGAAAAATCAGAAGAAGTCATCTGAGCTTCGAGCTCAGTTTTCTTTTCCTCAAGTTCCATTATTTCAACTTCAAGATTTTCAAATTCTTTCTGCTCTTTGAAAGT
>NZ_JAZOUG010000173.1:0-55879 GCF_045657965.1 Treponema sp.
TTTTTGCAAACTTTTGGCACCAAGTTTTAATTCCTGATGCTCTTTTACAATTTGTAATTTTAACTCATCTGAGTATTTGGACATAAAAAATGCACCTCCTAAAATTGAACTTTATTTGTCCAACTTTAGGGGTGCACTTCACATTTTGAACAGCCTTTTTTATGCTTTTTAAAGTTTATCAATAAGCATTGAGCATTTTCCTGACGGAATCGGCAGTGTTTTCTTTTTCTGATCAAGAATATTAATTGTGAAGTAGTAAAGTTTTTCGCTTTCCATCTGGATTTCCCATCCGCGGGTACTTTTATTGCTGAGAATTGTAATAAGATTGCGTTTAAGTGAAAGTTTTTCAATACCCATAATTTCGAGGTTTGGAATAATCCAGTCTACTGTTTTGCGCGGGAGTGAAATTGAAAGACCGATTACATTTTCAATCATGAGTGCGATTGTAGAAAGGCCAATTGTGACCATACAGTGCTTGCGCGGGAAAGACTCATTTGAAGAACTGACTGCAGGACCTTCTTTGCAGGGAAGGTATGCTTCGTACAGATCACCTTTGCTGCCGTCAGCCGGCTGTAGTCCTTCAAGAATGAAATACAGGTGGCGTATAGCACATTCACGGGCAAGATCATACTGCTGATATTTTTCAAGACCTTTTATAATCATGAAATTCATTGCCGGATAAACTGAACCGTGGTAACCATCACCATTTTCAGTAAAATCAGGAGAATCGACGCTCAAAGTCGGGAACGGATGTTCTGTGCCGAACGTCTGCGGATTTGAAAGGTGAGCAACAAGTGCATCGGCTTTATCTGCATTTGGGATTTCTGCAAGTAAAGGCCAGAATCCTGCAATTGTTTTTAAAGGAAGCTGCGACTGATCCTGTGCTAAATCATGATAAAAGCCTGTTTCTGCATTCCACATGTAAGAATTGATTCTGGTTTTAAGAGAGAAATACATGCGTTTATACTGGAAACTAAGTTCTTTATCATTGAGAATATCACCAAGTGAACTCATGTTAAGGGCATTGATTGCCATACATGAGTTAAAGTCAACCGGATAATATACATTGGTGCGCGGAGAATTAGTCATACCGCAGGCGCTTGCCGGAGCTTTATAAAGACCGTTTTCACATTTAAAGTTAGCGTCAATCCATTCCATGTATTTTTGAAGCACAGGCACAACTTCTTTGACACGACGTTTATTTGCCAGTTTGTGGTAGAGATTGTATTCTGCCCATGCAAAAAGCGGAAGTCCTATTCCTTCCGGATTTTCGCTGTTTATTACCGGCGCTCCGGTTTTTAAATCATATTTCCAGCGGATTGCACCATTTGATTCCTGTTTGCTGTATATATAATCAAGGTTTTTTTCTGCTGTGTAATTTTTGTTTGAATACACAAGGAAAAATGTTGAGAATATTGATTCTGCCTGATCTATGGTTAAATTTTCTGAATCGGGATGAATAAAATAACCGTCTGAAGAAAGTTCGCCGGTTTTGGAATCAACCCAGGAACCGGATAACCAGCTCCAGGTTTTGTCATAGATGTCTACAAAATCCTGATCGTAAAAATGAATCTTAGGAAAATCTTTTTTATTCACAAAAACTCCAATGCCTTCGTAAAGGCTGACATTTTATTATTATAGCACAGATTTCTTAAAATTGTTCAGAAATTTTAGAAAAATTAGAGAAATTTTAGTTATTATATGATAAACGCACCAGTTCTGTGTCGTTTTTATGTCTGTACTTCAGTAATAATGTATTATTTTTATTTTTATAAATGAATCCAGATGAATTATAGGTTTCAAACCGCGGGTCTGAGTGGAATGAAAGACCGTAAATTTCAATTTCAGAAAATTCTTTTATTCCGCAAAGCATCATGTAATGCGAATCCCCTTTGTTAAATCTGGTTGAAATGGCCGCAGTATTGTTTTGCATCGAATAAGAAACAGAAGCTGCACAGGTCCATGCCCAGACTGGTGAAGATGAATTTCTTTGAAGAATTACAAAATGCGGATAATATTCGTTGTTTATAAGTACCGGATAAACATCTGCCATGGCAATCTGTTCAAGCGTTGTTGTAGAAAGAATGGAATTTATAATACAGTAGCCGGCAGTTTTGTATTCTTCGGCAGAGTTAAATTCTCCCCATTTGATAAGTGCATTTCCAGTTTCGAGAGCCAGACTGTTTGAAATCTGTGAATCTTTTTCGACCAGCTGAACTATTGAATCTACAAAAATACAGTTAGATTCGATGGTTTTCAGACACAAGTCAATTACTGGCAGTAATTTGTCGGCTAAAGATGAGTGCAGTGAAGAAAGTTTTAGATATGTGCATAAAATTCCGCTTGCAATAGAAACTTTCAGTTCTGATTCATTTGAAAGAATGATTTGAGAAGGAAGATCAAGCAAATCTTTTACTTTCTGATTGTCAGAATAGATGTTTAAGTAATCAGCAAGCTCGTCCATGGTAAAAATTGAAAGAGAATTTGATGCAAGGGCGTTTGAAATCATTTCGGCCATATTTTCGTTGTGCATTACCAGACTTGGATACATTGCATCAAGATTGTTCAAATATGGAGAAGAAAGATATGTGCGTTTGTTGCCGTTTTTAAATGAATCAGGAATTGATGAAACTGCCAGCGAATATTGATTTTGAGAGGCAAGTTCTGCGATATATGCTATAACAGCTTTTTCAGAAAGTGACTGCGATAAATTTATTGAATTTTTAACGGAAGATACGATATTCTCTCTTAACTGAAGAATGTTTGCATCGTATGTGGATTTCTGGGCGATGATTAAAGATGTGTCGATACTGGCAAATTTGAAGACATCTTTTTCGTTGAACGGTGCATAGTAAGCAGTGGAAGTTCTGCCTGTAAAGAAAAGCCGGTGTTCTTCGATTTTTGGAGCGTTGAAATTGTAGGCAAGGCTTTTTGAAGAAAGAAGTATTCTTGCTTTTGATTTCTCTGTAACGGAAAATCCTGAAGTAGGTTTGTAATTTAGATACAGGCCTTTAGAATTTTCTGGCAGCGAGGCATTTATGGACATGGATGCTGTAGATTTAGTGTCGCTTACAGAAAAGGTGAGAGAGACATTATTAGTAAAATTAAACTTATATGAAAGGGGTGTTTCTTGTGCGCAGGAAATAAGATTTAAAGGTTCTGACTGAGAATTATCTGACATGATTAATGTTATTGGTGTAACTTCATCTGAAAAAAAGGAAATACCTTTAAAATTTACCTGAAAATCATTTTTTAAGGAAATTTCGCCGTTTTCCTGCTGGGTCTGGGCGAAAGAAACAGAGAGAAGACCGATATTTTTGGAAACAACAGATTCATTCTTAAATTGAAGAACAAAAATGCCGATAATTAAAACACTATAAAGAACGAAAAGCCCTAATGATTTTCTAAATGAATGCCTGTACATTTTATTTAGTTTAACAGACAGCAAGGAAAGTTAAAAGGGGATAGGAACAAAAATGAAATTAAGAAACACAATCAAAAAAATCAGCGTAATTATATTTATTTCACTTTGTACTTTTGTTTATCCGGCAACTTCAGCTGAAGTAAAATTTGCCCAGGATTTAGAAAAGACATTGAATTCAGGTTCAATAGAAAAAGCTCTTGCTCTTTTTGAAAAAATGCCGGCAGGTATGGAAAAAGATACCGGTTTACAGACTTTAAAAGGTTCTCTGCTTTTGTCTGCCGGTAAGGTTAATGATGCAGAAAAACTTGCTTCAGAACTGCTTTTAAAGGAACCAAAAAATATTGATGTACTTGCACTTAATGCAATGGTAGCCAAGCAGAAAGGAAATAATGCAAAAAAATTACAGTATTTAAAGCAGATTATTGCCATTGAGCCGAATAATCCTGAGGCAAATATTGAACTTGGCAGTGAGCAGGCTTTAAAGAGAAATTACCGGAATGCACGGGATTATTATGCAAAAGCCTTAAAAGGTGACCCTGATAATCTGGAAGCTTTGTTTGGTCATGGAAAAATGTCTTATTATCTTGAAAAAGATGATGATTCAAAACAGAGCTTCAATAAAATTTTAGAACTTGATCCTCACAATTCACAGGCACTTTCATATCTTGCAAAATTTGAAGCTGAAGCCAGACAGTATAAAAAAGCAATTGAATATGTACTTGAAGCTGTAAAATATGATTCATTAAACAGCGATTATTATCTTGATTTGGGAACTTATTCTCGTTTCAGCGGAAAATATGCTGATGCAGAAAAATACTGGAAAAAGGCCGTTGAACTGGATCCGGATTATTTTCTTGGATATGCTTATCTGGCAGGTCTTTATGATGAACAGAATAAATATGATTTAGCCTACGAATATTACAAAAAAGTTGTTCAGAAAAATCCAAAATATTATTATGCTTATGAATCTGTCGGTATGTTTGCATGGTACAAGGGAAATTACGAAGAATCAAAAGCCGCATTTGAAGAAGCCCGAAAGGCAAATCCTGATAATGTTTCTTATGCTCTTATGGTGATGGCATGCCAGTTAAAAATGAAAAAACTTCAGGATATGAAAAAATATGCGCAGTCTGTTATGAAAGGAATGGACAGAAATTCTCTTGAATTCCAGATGGTGCGGATGTATCACGATCAGACGGGAGATTCTCCTGTGACATTAAAAATCCAAAATGAACAGAGCCGTTCTAAGCGTGGAAAAATGCTTTTTTATCTTGCGCTGTTTTATGATATCCGCGGCAATATTTCGCTTGCTCAGAAATATTACGGCGAAATTACAGAAATGCAGGGAGCATCTTTCTTTGAAGCAAGGCTTGCTCTTCTCTTAACTTCACCAAACTAAAGCTGACGGGGTAAATCGTGTCACAGATAAATTTAAATCTTAATGGAAAAGAAATTCTGCTTTTAGGAACGGCACATGTTTCTCAGGCAAGCTGCGATGAAGTAAAAAAGGCGATTGTTGACAAAAAGCCGGATTGTGTAGCAATAGAATTAGATGAACAGCGCTATGCTTCCCTTAATGATAAAGACAGGTGGAAGAATCTGGATATAATTAAGCTTTTAAGGGAAAAAAAAGGGTTTCTTCTGCTTGCGAATCTGGTTCTTTCAAGTTTCCAAAAGCGTATGGGTGCAAATGTCGGGGTTCAGCCGGGAGATGAAATGCGCGCAGGTATTGATGCTGCCGGTGAACTTGGAATTCCATGTGAAATGGTTGACCGGCCGATTCAGACGACTCTGCGTCGTGCATGGGCAAAAAATTCTGGACCTGGAAAAATGAAGCTGCTTTCAGCTCTTTTTGCAAGTGCAATGGCAAAAGAACAGGTTTCAGGTGAAGAAATCGAAAGCCTTAAAAATAAAAGCGAAATGGACGGCATGATGGCAGAACTTTCTGAATTTATGCCGGCCGTAAAAGAAGTCCTTATTGATGAGCGGGATTTTTATCTTGCCGCTCATATCTGGGAAAGTGTTCAGAAGGAAAACCGGAAGAGTGTGATTGCTGTTCTGGGGGCAGGACACTTACCAGGCGTTCAGGCTCATCTTGAAAAAATTGCACGCGGAGAAGAATCAACAGACACTCAGAATATTTCATCGATACCTGAAAAGAAAATCGGTTCAAAAATTATCGGCTGGCTTATTCCTGTGTTTATTGTTGCTTTGATTGCACTTGGATTTGTTTACGGCGGCATGACAAAGGGAATTGATTTACTCAGTTCGTGGGTAATCTGGAATGCGGCACTGGCTGGAATTGGCGCTTTGATTGCCGGAGGTCATCCTCTTACAATATTAATGGCGGCTATAGGGGCACCTTTTACTTCACTTTGTCCGCTTGTCGGAGTCGGAATGTTTGCCGGCATTGTCCAGGCTTTTATATGTAAGCCGAAGGTTTCAGATATGGAAACAATGATGGACGATGTTTCAAGTATTAAAGGATTTTATAAAAACCGGCTGCTTCGTGTACTTCTGGTTTTCTTCCTTTCAAGTGTGGGAAGTTCAATCGGAACATTTGCCGGCGGTTCAACGCTTATTGTGAGTGTTGCGGCATTTTTTAAAGGTTTGTTTATAAAATAAAATCTTTTTATATAACAATTTATTTATATATATTTAAGGATTTGTTAATGTATGAGGAATAGAATTAGCCTATGAAAAAAAATATCGGACTGATTCTATCCTTTTTACTTTTTATTCAGTTTAGTTCTGCGGAAAATAACCTGCAGACTCTGCTGTTCAGTTATCTCAAAAACGATTTAACCCTTCAAAAATATACGCTTACCGCTCAGGTTAAAGCCCTTGATTACGATTCAACAAAAGTAGAAAACGGTTTTGAACTTACGCTTTCAACCGGAACTGTAAAAGTTCAGACTTCATCTGACGGAACAAAATACACTTTTACGCCTTCTGCTTCTGTTTCACTACCGCAATTAAACGACACAAGCCTTTCTGTAACGCTTCCTATGACAAAAAAAAGCGGTTATTCATCTGGAAGTGAAAACGGAACTTTTCTTGATGACGGAAATATAAAGCTTTCAACAGGAATTATAACTTCTGCTCCCTTAAAACGAAAAATTTCTCTTCTGGAAGCTGAGCGGGAATACATCGAAGCAAAACGAAATGCACAGAATCAGGCTCTTACCGTCGAAAATGAGTTTTACACAAATTTAAAAGAGCTTTACGGATATGTTAACGATGTTCTTTCCGCAAAAAATGAACTTTACGACGACGAACTTGACCTTCGCGTGCTTGAAGTACAGGGGTACAGCAAAACAAGTGCATCTTACCGTACAAAATATCTTGAATGTCAAAGTGACCGGCGGGATGTAACAGAAGCACTGCGCAAGCTTGAAAGAGAAACTGCAGTTTTTGCGATGAAATGCGGTGCTGAATATAACCGTGTTTTTGATCCGAAAAGCTTTGATTCTCAAAAAGCTGACGAAACAGGAGAAGCTGCACTGGCTTCTGTAATGGATTTCCTTCCAAAAGAAATTCCTTCTGTCGAACTGGACGACGTACTTAATTATAAAAGCGAAAATTACACCGATACAGAAAGTGCCCTCTGGTCAAAATACATAAGTGACCTTAAGCGTAAAAGCGATTACAATCTGGAACTTTCAGCTTATGCAGGCTACACTTTTAATGAATCAGCTTCAAAATACGATACTGTAGACTCAGGAATTACTTTTGACTGGCGCGGAATTTCAGCTTCAGCAGGAGTTTCAGTTCCGACAGGCCAGAATCTTTTTCCGTTAAAATCAACTGAGAGCGGCATTGCTTCAAAAAGTCCTGTTTACACATTTGCCGTTTCAATTTCTCCAAACACATGGCGCCTTGCTTCAATTAACAAAAAACAGGATGCCTTAAACGAAAAAATCGACGAAATAACAATAAAAAGTGCCTCTGATGATTACGAAACAGACCTTATCGACAAACTTACAGAACGTGGAGATTTAAACTGGTCCGAAAAATCTTACGCTGAAGAATATGACATGTACTCGCAGCTTGAATACGATATGGACAACTGGTTAAAACAGGGAAGCGTAACAAAAAGCGATTATCTTGATGCTGCAAATAACAGAGATAAGGCTCAGATGAATATTCTGATAAATGCCGTTGAAAAAATAATTTACAACAACGAAGTAAAACTTATGTTCGTGAGGGACGAAAAATGAAAATACAGCTTTTAAAAAAAATAAAACTTTCCAAAAAGCAGAAAATAATTGCAGGCTCGGTTATTGCGCTTGTCTTACTGATTGTAATTTTAAAAATTGCCAGAACCGCTGTAGAAAAATCTTCGGCTTCTTCTCAGACGACTTACGTTGTCCGAAAGGAAACTTACGAAAATGTAATTGAAATTGCAGGAACTGTAGATGCTGCAAAAGAGCAGACTCTGGAATCACTGAACGACGGAACTGTTGTAGGTGTTTACAAAAAAGAAGGCGATGCAGTAAAAAAAGGCGATTTAATCGTTCAGCTGGATGATACCGAACAGCAGTACAATCTTGCAAACCTCGATTACGAAATATCTGTTGCAAAACAGAATCAGACTGCCGGAAAAATCAAGCTTATGGAAACACAGAGGCTTTCTCTTGTCAGTAAAGTTTCTGACCGTAAAATCGTAGCAACATTCGACGGAATTATTGCCGAGCTTGACGTAGATCCGGGTGATTATCTTGAAGCAAAGGACGAAATCGGAACTCTGGTGAATACAAGCTATCTTACAGCTGATGTTGAAGTTGCCGAAACTGATGTTTCAAAACTTCAGGCAGGTCAGAAAGTTGAATTTACTTTTCCGGCCTATGACGGCACTGTCGAAGGCTATCTGGTTTCTTATCCTGCAATCGGTGAAGTAACCAGCCGAGGCGCAACGGTTGTGAATGCAAAAGTCCGTATCGACGATGTACCTGAAGGAATCCTGCCGAATTTCAGCTTTACCGGAAAAATTCAGATTACCGAACCTGAAACAAAACTTGTTGTTGAACGCTATGCAATCGGCCACGAAAAAGGCACTGCCTTTGTTGAAATTCTTGGCCGTGACGGAAAAACGACAAAAGTTGAAGTTGAAGTTCAGCCGTACGGAACAGATTATGTAAACATTATTTCGGGGCTTGAAGGCGGCGAAATGCTTAAAGCCCAGAGTTCTGCTTCAAAAAGCGGACGGATGAGCGTAACTAAAAAAGGCGAAAAGGCTCAGAAAAATAAAAATAATCAGCAGCAGGGCGGAATGATGGGAGCCGGCGGACCACCACCTTTCTAATCTGAAAATTAAAAATGGAAAATTGAAAATCATGTCTGAACCAGTCATTTATATGCAGGATGTACGAAAGATTTACTCGATGGGCGAACAGGAAGTTCATGCTTTGCGCGGAATTTCATTTTCTGTGGAACAGGGAGAATTTATGTCGATTATGGGTCCTTCCGGTTCCGGAAAATCAACCTGCATGAATATGATCGGCTGTCTTGACCGGCCGACCAGCGGAATCGTTAAAATCGGCGGCAGGGAAACAGCAAAAATGAACGAAAAGGAACTTGCCGTACTGCGTAATAAAACAATCGGCTTTGTATTTCAGCAGTATCATCTTCTGCCTACGATGACAGTGCTTGAAAATGTTATGGTTCCGCTGCGTTATCAGGGAATAGAGCGCGCACTTCGCCGCGATATGGCTCTTTCTGCCCTCGAAAAAGTTGGATTAGGAGACAGAATCTCTCATCTTCCGAATGAGCTTTCCGGAGGTCAGAAACAGCGTGTTGCAATAGCGCGGGCAACTGTAACAAAACCTGCGATAATCTTAGCTGACGAGCCGACCGGAGCGCTCGATTCAAGTACGGGGCACGCAGTTCTGGATTTATTCGGCGAAATTAACAGTACAGGAACCACAATCGTAATCGTAACGCATGATCCAGGAATCGGTGCAAGTACAAAGCGCTGTATCAGAATCCTGGACGGCCAGATTCAGGAGGATTCCGACATCCTGTCGTGACAAGTTTTTGACAGGCATTTTATTGGAGTAAACTATGCTAGAGGATTTTATAGATTCACTCAGGAACTTTTCTCGTTCAAAAACACGGACTTTTCTTTCTCTGCTCGGCGTTATTATCGGTGTTGCAAGTGTCATTATAATTACCAGTATCGGTTCAAGTTCAAGTAAGCAGATTCAAAACCAGTTCGGCTCTTCCGGCCTTGATTTAGTAAGCGTAAGTTCCGGCGGCTGGATGAGGCGGAACCGTGATGCAGTTACCCTTAAATTTGACGAATCTTTACGTACTGATTTATTTGACAGTATCCGCAATATAAAAAAGGTCTGGTACAAAAATTCAACAAGTTTTTCTGTTTCGTATGGAGAAACTACGGTTACTTCAAATGCAACAGCAATTGAGCCGGGTTACCTTGAAATGTATCAGCTCGAACTTGATACAGGAAGCTATTTTACGGTAACAGATGATGTTGCCGGAAGTCAGAAAATGATTATCGGAAGTGAAGTTGCTTCTTCCCTCTTTCCGGATGGAAATGCCGTCGGGAAAGGTGTTCTTGTAGTATGTTCGAAAGTTCCTTTTGCGTTTACAGTCGCCGGTGTGCTTAAAGAACAGTCAAGCGGCATGGAATCTACAACAACAGGCATTTACATTCCTCGGGGCTTTTATGCAAAAAAAATCACTCCGAATCCAAATGCTGACACAATTATGGTTCAGGCAACTGATTCAAGCTATTGTTCTCAGCTTGTAACCGATTTAACAAGCTATATGACCGAAAAATCCGGAACTGAAGGCAGTGTAAGCATTACTTCCATGCAGACAATGATAGATCAGGTAAAAAGCGTTATGAGCACTCTTTCACTAATGCTTTCAGGAATTGCCGCAATTTCGCTTTTAGTCGGCGGAATCGGAATCATGAACATAATGATTGTTACTGTAACTGAGCGGAAGCAGGAAATCGGCATCAGAAAGGCACTGGGGGCAAGCCCTTTTGCAATCTGCCGGCAGTTTCTTGTAGAAAGCGCAAGCATTACTCTTTTAGGCGGAATACTGGGAATTCTGCTTGGAATTGCACTGAGCCTTGCCATTGAATACGTTGCAACGGAACTTCCTTACGCAATAAAGATTTCTGCCTGCCTTATTTCGTTTGTTTTTTCTGTCTTTGTAGGAATTTTCTTCGGATTGAGCCCTGCCATGAAGGCAAGTAAGCTCGATCCGGTAGAAGCCCTTGCGGGGTAAAAGAAAGGGATATAATATTTTTTTGAGGAAGTATTTTAAATGATAAAATCTCCATTTCAAAAAGTCGGTTCAACAAGCATTATTCCTATTTCTCTTAAACTTCTTTCAATTTTTGTTGCTTTGCTTCTTCTTTCAAATTTTGCAACAAATTTCGTAAATTCTTTTCTTTCGCGCAATCAAATCATTAAGCTGAATAACTCCGTAATGATAAGCCAGTTAAAAGACATTTACACGGCGGCAGGAAATCAGTATCAGATTTTTTTGTTTACAAATAACAGGGAAGAATCAATAAATGCAATTTCCAGCACTGCTAAGCGTGGTTTTGAAATGCCAAACAGTATTGCAGCTGCCTTTAATCAGAACGGAAAAATTCTTTTCTGTACTTCAGCAAGCCCCCTTCCGAAAAACGAAACTGATTCTGCTTCAGAAGGAAAGCCTTTGAATGAAATTTCCACAGAATTTCCTGATGTTCAGGCTCTTGAATTTATGAATCAGCGTCTTTCAGAGGGAATAACTGACGGTTCTGTTTTATTTTCTTCAGATTTAGGACAATATTACGGAGTTTACAAGTATCAGCGTGACTGGGGCTGTTATTTTGTCCGTGCAGAACTTCGTGCAGATACAATGCGTACAAACAATACACTTTTTGGAATAATTTCCATCGTTATTGTGTTTATTGTCGGCGGATTTTTAACAGCCGGTCTTTTTATGTATAAGCGTATCCTGCAGAATGTACACAAAATTACCAGTGACTTGTATGAAATGCAGAATAATCAAAAACTTTCACTTATTGATTTGTCAGATTCACCGAATGATGATGTTACTTATCTTGCAGCAAGTTTTAACTCTCTTTCTTCAACTATCAGTAATCTGCTTGGAATTTTCCAGAAATTTGCTTCAAAAGATGTTGTTGCAAAAGCCTATAAAGAACATGAAATCCGGCTTGAAGGCAGTCAGCGTAATCTTGTAATGCTTTTTTCAGATATAAAGAGCTTTACATATCGTACTGAAACTTTAGGAAATGACATAATCGATCTGCTTAATGTTCACTATGACAAAGTTATAAAAAAAGTTCATGAAAATTCAGGTGTTATCGGTTCAATTATCGGCGATGCAGTTCTTGCAATTTACGGAACACAGTCTTCTAAACATAAAGCTTTTGACGCACTTGAATCTGCATGGCAGATTACACGGGTCACAGCACAGCTTCGTTCAAAAATGATTGCCAGACGTGCTGAAATCGAGAAAACCCGTACTTTAACTGAAGCTGAGGAACGGATTTATCAGGCTGTTTTAATTGATATTGGTGTCGGTATTGACGGCGGTAATGTTTTTTATGGAAATATTGGTTCGGATGAACACATGACAAATACAGTTATCGGCGATAATGTTAATTCTGCCAGCCGTCTGGAAGGATTAACCCGTATTTATCATCTTCCTGTTATTGTTTCTGAATACATTAAAAACGAAATAGAATCTTCAGGCAGTACAAAATATAAATTCTTTGAAATTGATACCGTTCAGGTAAAAGGCAAAACTGAAGGCAAAAAAATCTTCTTCCCGTTTGATACTGAAGCACAGACAGGTGAAGAAAAATTCGAAATTTATGAAAAAGCACTTCACTCTTACTATGAAGGCGACTGGGCTTTAGCCCGTAAAGAATTCAAAAACTGTGAAATTGAAGCAGCACATGTATTTCTGGAGAGAATCGGAACCGGCACTTCCCCTAAAAATTGGAGCGGAATATGGACAATGCAAACGAAGTAAATTCTGTTTTAACCCATAAAGAAGTTTCTCTCTTCCTTGGCGATGAACTTAAAAATCAAAAAAAAGAAGAAGTCATAACTTACGATTTAGTCAAAGAATATGAAAAAACGCAGAAAAACCGTAAACCGCTGGTCTGGGTTTTATTTGCGGTCTGCTTTTTTGGTGTTGCAGCCGGCACTTTTACTACAATCGGTTTAGTTTCAAGATCAAATCATAAAATTGCAATCAATATTGATTCCTTTGATGATTTAAACTTGCGTTCTCTGTTAAATTCTGTCGGAAGAACCCAAAATCTTTATGAAGATGCTTTAAAAACAAAGACAACTTTGGAACAGAATCTTCAGGATGAACTGAATCAGGCTGAACAGAAGCGCGAATCTGATTTGTTTACACTGCAGTCTGTAGCGACTGTTTCATCAAAGGAAGCAATTGCCCGCAAAAAGACTTTGATCGAAACTGAATATTCGCAGACTGTTCAGTCCTTAAATAATTCCTATGCAGTAAAAATTGCAGGAGCCGAAGAAAATATTAAAAAATACCGTTTACAGGTAGAATCATATGATTCTGCTCAGCTTTCTGTAGCAAAAGAAGCTGAATCATCAATCGATTCAACAAAACAGCTTCATGACATTGAAATGAAAAATCAGTCTGAACGGTACGAAAGGAAAATAAAAGAGCTCCGCCTTCAGTTAATTGAGCAGCAGAGAAAAGCAGCAGAAGAACAGAGAAAAGCTGTCGAAGAAGTACGGAGCATTTATCAGGCTAAAATTGATTTACTTGATCCGAAAGCCCGTGAGCAGAGTCATGAGCAGGATAAAATTATTGATGATACCGGCATTAAAAACAAAACCGCAGCATCAGCTTTGTGGAGTTCTGTAGAAAAACTAGAATTTGATGAATCTTCATATCTGGCTAAATCTTCAAATCCTTCAGAACTATTTTCAAATTCTTTGAGAAAAACACAGAGAGCGCTTTTAGAATTAAGAACGATTGCTTTCCGGTTTAAGCCGATTCCAATGGAGAACTCTATTAAAGATTATGTTCCAGCTATGATTCATCAGTCTTATCAGGTTGCAGATGAACTTGCTGAAACCGCAGCAAAACTGCAGGGAGATTTAACCGCATTTGAATTTCTTGCAGAACAGTCTCTACTTGGCGGTAACGACGGTCTGATTTTAAACACAGCAAGTGCACCGGAATATTCTGTTTATATTGCAGAAATAAGCCGGGCTAAATTAACAGAAAATACTTTCGTTCAAATTATCAGTAATGGCAGACAGGCAGCAGAAGGTGTTCTTACAAAAAAAGGCGGTTCGTATATTCTTACAGTTATCACAAATGAACAGAGCGCGGTCTATCAGCCTGTCACAGGTGATAAAATAAGAATTGTCACAAAAACAGAGTCATAGGAATGATTTTATGTAAAATGATTGTTAAAACTTTCCGAAAATTTTAGAGATAAAATTTCAGGAGATTTTTAATGAAAATTTTTCGTTCTGTTTTAATTTTATTTTGTTTAACGGCACCTCTTTTTTCACAGAATAATAAACTGCGCGTTCCGGATTCATCTGTAATCAGAAGTTCCATTGCAGACAACTGGTTTGAGCAGCCTCTTCAGACAATCCGGCAAAACAGAACTGAAATCAGGTCAAATGCAATAGGACAGGTTTTTCAAATCCGGCTGGAAGAAACCAGGGATATCTTTTCAGTTATAGTTGCGCCGGAAACTCAGGTTGCAGTTGATTTGTATACACAGGATGGTGTTCAGCATAAAGTAATTGATGAATATCCTGCAGATGCTGCAGGTTCATGGATTTTAATGCGCGATTCAACTACGGGTAAGCCAGTCAGAATCCGTTATTATTTTGCCAGCGACAGTGATGTTTACGTTCAGTTTTCTCCAAGCGGAAGAAAATCAGTTGCTGATTATGTAATTGACGGCTGTTTTGCAGCACGTGGAGTACCAGTCGGAGTTCCTTTTGAATATTTTTATACAGCATCATTTGCTTCAGTTCTTTCACTTACAGAAAATTCGCTTCCCTGGAAATACGCATATATTTATCCTGAACAGCATCATGGAAACCTTGTTATGATTGGGTTAATCCGAAAAAATCTTTCAAGAATCAAAAATGTAATTGACGGCTGTTACAGTGAACTTAAAAGACCAATTTATATTTACGGAAAAAAATCCGGTCAGGAAAGAGAAGTTGATTCTGATGATGTAAAAAATAACATTCTGACTATGAATCACGCAGGTTTTACAAAATGGATTGTAGACGGAACGATTATTCCGCTGGCTGGAAGCCCGACATATTTAAATCCTCTGCTCAGACCGACCGTACAGCCGAATCCTTTGAGTATTTCAGGAATTAAAAATCAGAGTAAGAATCTTTTTCATGCATTGGACTGGACAAGAAATCTTGCTGCTGCAACAGTTTCTGTTCAGAACCGCAGAAATTATATGTATGAAGAAACCGGCGTTGATGTAAATATTGAGCCGTTCAGTTCTGAAATTTCTGAAAAAGGAATAACCGGTGTTGCAGGTTACATAAAAAATTCCGGCTATGAAATAAAATATCTCAAACCGCTTTTGTATGTACTTGCATCAACAGAGCCGGCTTATTTTTATCTTGCTGCAATACGAAGAACCGTAATCCCTTCAGACGGTTCTCCTGAATTTAAGGTTTTTGATTCTACGGCAGCAATTTTCCCGTATTTTGATAAAGACAGACAGTTCGGCTGTGTAATTTTTGAAAATGGCAGAGAAATGTCTTTAGCTCAGTTTATGAAAAAATATCCTGACTGTTTTATTCATCTTACACGGGTGCTTTCTACAGACCGCTTTTCTCCGCTATAATCCGAGTTACTTATGAAAAAATTCTCTGCTTTTATTGTTGTATTTTTTCTGATTTTTTCATCACTTTCATCTGAAGATAAAAATCTTTCTTCGCTTATGAAATCAAGCTATAAATCAGGATTCTATCCCGGAGTTGTGCGTTATGCAGAAGAAATTTTACGTACAGAAAAAAACTCAACTGCGGCTTTCAGGGCTGCTGTTTATGAAGGCGAAAGCCTTTTCAGAATGGGACGACTGTCAGACGCAATTGAACTGCTTCAGAAATATTCACTGAACGGCGACTCATTAAATCCTGAAACTGTTTATCTGAATTCAGCAAAATTTTACTGGCTTGGACGCTCTTATTACTTTAAAAAAGAATATCAGAAAGCTCAGAGCTTTTTTTATACCAGTGCCGCAATTTTTAAGGATTTGCCACTGGAAAACTCAAAAAATGAAAATGCTTACACGGATTATTATGCTTTTTCTATGCTTTTTGCAGCAAAATCTTATACAGCCCTTGAAGAATACAAAAAGGCACTTCCCTTATATGAATATGTTGCTTCAAACGGACTTAAATATTCTGTAAATGATTATTCTGAGTCAGTAACAGCCCTGGCGCGCTCTTATATTCTGGCTGGTGACGAGGTTTCTTTTAAAAAGTGCGTAAACCTTGTTTCTTCTCTTGAGAACGCCGGTTTTGATGAAGATACAAAATATTCTCTGCTTGTTTCAAAAGGTGAAGCCCTTGAAAATCTTAAAAACTACAGGGAAGCTTATGATACATACTGCATTGTGATTGAAAAGGCTCCGTCTTATTTAGCTGCAACAGCAATGCAGAAAGCTTATGAGGTTTCTGCAAATCACAGAAATGAAGTTAAATCAGAACCGGGAAATGTTCTTGCAAATGCAGAAAGCCGGCTTTCCGAATATCCTGACCTGCTTTCAGAATTCTGGACAAGACTTGCAGTTGATGCATTTTACGCAAAGGACTACAAAAAATCACTTTCATATTTTGAAGAAGCAGAACCAAATTCATCAAATTCCCAGAAAGAAATTTCTGCCGTTTACCGTGCGGAAACCGCATATTTAACTTCAAATGACAAAGACGAGGGCAGCAGAAAAGCCCGGGAAATTTTAACAGAAGCACTGAAAATTAAATCAGAAAAACAGAATGAAACTGTTTTGATTTCTCTTGCCCGCTACAATGGATTTTTAAAAAGCTGGAAAGACTGTTCTGATTTTGCTTTAAAGTGTATAAATTCTTCAGACAGTGAAATTGAAAAAAATGCAGTTTACTGGCTTGCTCTTTCAAAGTACGAAAACGGAGATACAGCTGCTTCTGTAAACATTCTCGAAACTTATTCAAAAAAACAGAAAATCACTGATAAATCACTTTTAATTCTTTATGCAAAGGCACTGGCAAAGCAGGGAAAGTATCATGATGCCGATGTGATTTTTTATTCTCTGGGTGAAAAAAATCTGCTTGATAATGACGGTTATCTGGATTATTCAAGAACTCTTTTGATTGCAGGCCATTATGTTTCTACAAAACAGCAGGCAAAAAAAGCAGCAGGTGATGAGGCTGTTTATATTTCAGCTCTGGCTTCATTTAATCAGCATAACTGGACTGAAGCCGAAAATTCTTTTTCAAAAATAATTGATTCAAAAAATCTGAGTAAGGAATATGTTGCTTTTTCACAGTTTTATCTTGGATATTCTCAATATCAGAATTCAGAATATTCTTCATCAATAAAGACTTTAAACCGCTTTATTTCGGAAAATCCATTACACAGTTTTGTATGGTCCGCTTATATGACTATAGCCCGTGCTGCTGCGTTTGAAAAAATGGAAAGTGAAGCAGTTTCGGCTTCAAAAAATGCAGTAAAAGCTGCAAAAAACGAAAATGAAAAACAGGAAGCATTAATTCTGACGGCTGGAATTCTTTCAGACTGTAAAAAATTTGATGAAGCAATAGAACTTTTATCATCTGACATAAAAAAAAGAACGGAATTCGGATATGAATGTAAATACAGAACGGCAGAAATTCTGGTTCAAAAAGGAAATTTAGCCGAAGCCGACAAACATTTTGAGCAGCTTGCATCAAACTCTGACAAAAAAGCCGCTTTAGTCAGCGAACAGTCAGCCTACAGAAGAGCAGAACTTGCCTATTCTTCAGCTGATTATAATAAAGCCGCCCATGCTTTTGAAGAATATAATAAAAAATGGCCGGAGGGCAGATTTGCTTTTGCTTCAATTTATTTTTCTGCAGACTCGCTTGCAAAAACCGGCAGTATAACTAAAGCAATTCTCCGGTATCAGCAGATAACAGATTCAAATGCAGAAACTTCTTACCGCTATGGTGCAGAAAAAAATCTTGTCGACTTATACGAGAAAAATGGTGATTATGCTCAGGCAATTGCAATGGCAGAAAAAATGATTGATGAATACGGCTCACAGGCAGTTGCAGACGGAATGGATAAAAAAATAAAATCACTTAAGCAGAATACTGTCTGGAATGTTAATTCAACCAGTGACCGCATAAAAGAAGCAGAAAAAGCTCTTGCAAAGCAGAAAAATGATTCTTCAAAAAGTGTGGAAGCAATGCAGAATGCACTTTATCTTGCAGGCGTTTACCGGACAAACGGCGAAAATAAAAAATCAGCTGAAATGTATTTAGAAGCATTAAAATATTCCCGTCAGTCTGGAAATGATGAAAATGCGGCGAGAAGTTTTTACGGGGCGGTAGAAAGTTTTGATGCAGCCGCCTTATATGCAGATGCAAAGGCTGCCTTCAATGAAATGATAAAGCTTTACCCTGACAATAAATTTACAAAAGATGCAGAAAAAATTATAAATCAATATTAAGGATTCAAATATGAAAAAATTACCGGTTATTTTACTTTTATTTTTAAGCACAGGTCTTTTTGCCCAGAATAATCAGAATCAGACTGTTGAAGAAGAAATTGAACTTCCTGATGTTACAACCGTAGTAAACGGTAAAACTTTTACGGCCGGTAAAGATTCAGTTCCTGATTATACTCAGATTCTGCCAGAAAACTCTTCTCCGGAAATTCAGCTGCCTGAAATGGAAAGTGTAAAAACTTCAAAAAATCTCCCTGAAAACAAAGATACTTCAGCTCAGAGCGGCAAAGACATTTATGCAGAAGGTGAACTTGGAGCCGGCTATCCGTTTTATTTTGAAGGCGATTTTTCGATATACAGGGCTTCAGGCTCTTCTCCGTTTGAAATTAATTTTAATCATGAAAGTGCTGAAGGTTTTGCCAGAAAAAAGGCTGATGAAGGGTATTTTACACGTAAAACCTCTGTGAATGGAAAAAAATCTTTTATCGGAAATATTGTATCGCATGAATTGACGGCAGAATATAAAATGAGCGATGACGGGCTTCAGCTTAAATCTGATTCATATTCTGATTCAGTAAAGCACACGATTTCTGCTTCTGCAGGTTCTGACTGGAAAGCTCAGAATGGTGTTTTGGTTTCTTATGGAGCTGACGGTGCGTGGTTTAACCGTTACGGCGAAATAATGAAAAACAGTACCACAACCGGAGATTATGCAGACAGCACAAAAGTTCTGGATTTAAATCCTTATTTTGGATTCGGCTGGCAGGGACATGGTTTTAAAGCAATGCTTACTGGTTTTTATGGCTTACAGGCAAATTTTGCCGGAAATGATAATCTGCTTAAAGCCGAAGGTTCTTCAAGTTCAGAAAGTTCTCACAGAGGACAGTTTAAGCTTGCTCTCGGCTGGCAGAATGAAACTTTTAATGTCGGTGCTGACGGTTCTTTAATTATAGGAACTGCAACCGGTTCAAAGGAAGTCATTCCGGCTTTTACAGGAATTTTTGATTTTAAGACAGAATCTTTCACAGAAGGCAGATATATCAGTTTTTCAGCAAGAGGCGGCTTAAATTCATATCAGGAAAAAATCAGAAATCTAGAAAATAAATACAAATTCTCTGTTGTTCCGGCAATTCCAACGGAAACAACAGAATGGTTTTCAAAAATTACTTTAACGGTTCCGGTTTTATCAAGCTTTGAAGCAAAAACTGGTTTTGAGTTTAAAAAAACAGCTTTCAATAACGGCGAATGGCTCTGTCTTTATGATGAAGATTTAAGAATTTCCGGGCTTTATGTAACTTCTCCTGATAAACGGACTGAATTTAATACAAATCTGGTTTTCAGCTGCGATTTTGAAACCGTAAAAGCCAGTGCAGAATGGAAATCTTACTGGAAAGACGTTCCTTCCCTTGAAGATGCACAGAACATAAAATTTAAGCTTGAATATCAGGCTTCTGATGCAAAATGGAATGCAGGAACTTCAACAAATTTTGCTTTTGGGAAAAATGCTGATAACTGTCCTGACATTTCCGGCTGGGCAGGACTCAGGCTTGCTTCCAGTTTAAGTCTTGCTTTTGAAGTTAATGATGTAATAAAATTGTTTCACGGAACAAAAAGAACTTACGCAGATTCTGAATACATTACAACTTCAGGAAATGCTGTTCTTCTTGTAAAATTCCAGTTCTAAAAGGTGGGAATATGTTAGATTTATTAAAAAGCGGCGGAATTCTTATGATTCCGATTCTGATTTGCGGACTTTTTGCAACTTATATTATTATTGAGCGCTGTGTATATTTTGCTTCAATAAAAAAAAGAGATACTGAACTTCGTAAAAATCTTGAAGAAGTTCTGGTTTCAGGTGATTTTACTGCCGCAGAAGCTATCTGTGCTCAGACCGGGACTCCGCTGGCTCATGTTGCAAAAAAAGCACTGGGCTGCCGGAAACTTACTGAAGATGATATGCGTGAAATAGTTCAGTGTGAAATGGATTCTGTTGCGCCGAATTTTGATCACTGGCTTACACTTTTAAGTACAATTGCAAACATTTCTACACTGCTTGGTCTTTTTGGAACTGTTACCGGCAATATCAAGGCATTTGGTGTGCTTGGTTCAGGCGGAACAATGGGAAATCCGGCTGTTCTTGCAAGCTCAATTTCAGAAGCTTTGATGACTACAGCCGCCGGTCTTTTTGTAGCAATTCCTTCCTTAATTTTCAGTAACTATCTTTCAAGAAAGGCAGATAAATGCGTTTCTGAAATGGAAGGAACTGTCACTAAATTGATTCTGAGATTAACAGGAAGAGTTTTGTAATATGCGTGTTTCTAACCGTAAAAAGCGGGGCGTAAGCGTAGATCTTACTCCTATGATTGATGTAGTTTTTCAGCTCATTTTATTCTTCCTTGTATCAACGACTTTTGCAATTCTGCCTGCAATCAATGTAAATTTACCTGAAAGCACAACTTCAAAAGGTGCTGAAATTGCCGGAATTACAATCACAATGCATTCAAACGGCAAAATCTGGTTTAATGATGAACAGGTTACATTTTCCAGTTTAGGTGCCAGACTTTCAAAATTTGATACAGAAGACCGCAAAAAAGAAGAATATCCGGTTACACTGGAAGCAGATGAAAATGTAACAAACGGCTCTATTGTTAAAGTTTTTGATATTCTCAGAAATGAAGGCTTTGTGAGTATAAATTTAAGGACAAGTGATAAATGACAGATGTTGAGCAGAAGCCGGCACTTGCAGGTTTCATTGGAACAATTCTCATTTGGATTTTATTTTTTCTCTTTTTTTATTTAAGTTCAGTTTTTTTTGCACCAAAACAATACAAAACTATAAAAATCCGCCTGGATTCACCTCAAAAAGCTGAAAAACTTGTCACAAAACAGGAAAAAGCTCCTGTTCAGCCGGTTCCGGCACAGGCAGAACAGAGTTCTCAGGCAAAAAGTGTACCGGCTCCCGCAAAGTCAGAACCGGTTCCGGCTAAAGCACCGGCAAAACCTGCTGTGCAAAAAACAGAATCAAAGCCTGCTGCTTCAAAAAGTTCAGTTTCAAAAAACGCTCAGTCACAAGCAGCTTCAAGTCAGCCAAAGAAGACAGTTCCTCAGGCACCCCTTCAAAAAAGTGTAGATGAGTTAATGGCAGAACAGCAGCAGAAAAAAGCCCCTAAAAAAGAATTTGACTGGTCACAGTTTGACAATATTGAAGGTAATTCTTCTACAAATTCTGGTTCAACTGCAAAAAATCAAACCGTCAAAAACGTAAACCAGAATCCTTTTTCAGGCAGCTCTGCTTTATCTTCAAACTCAGCTTCCTCATCTGTAAACTCAACTTCAAAAAAAAGAAGTCTTGAAGGGCAGAGTACAAGTTCTGAAACATCAGATGCATTAAAAAGCGCTCTTTCTGCAAAAAAATATACATCACAATCTGGTAACATTTCCTCTTCAGTCAGTGCTTCTACGGCATCTTCAAGTGACGGCAAAGTTGCAATTCAAATGTCAGACGGTACTCCGAGAATTCTGCTTGAGCCGGCAGAACCTAAGATTATTCTTTCAAAGGAAGCTTCTGCCCTTATAGACAGCACAAAGCGCCTTACCGTTTCGTTTACTGTAATGGCAGGCGGAAACGTTCCTGTTACAAGCGTAAAAATCAGTCCTGATATTCTGCAGCCGCTTGTTTCAATGGAAATTTGCGAGCAGATTTCCCGCTGGAGATTTCAATCCGCTCCATACGATGGAACTGCCCGTTTTGATTATACCATTCAGAAAAATTAGATTTCTGCACCCTTTTAATAATCTTCATATTAATATATAATATTTTCATGCTCGGAGATGTTAAAGCCGTCGCATTTGATATCGATGGTACCCTTTATCCTTCATTTTCTCTTTACTGGCGGATTATTCCATACATTATCGTTCATTTCCGCTTCTATCTGAAATACAATAAAGTCCGCCGCATAATGCACAGAACAGCCCCGCTCCCAGATTTTTATGAATATCAGGCCAGACTGCTTGCAGAAGAATTAAACTGTTCTGCCCTTCGTGCAAAGGCTATGATAAAGCGGATTGCTTATGACGGATTAAAGCCTTATTTTAAGAAGATCAAACCTTTTAACAATGTTACTGAAACTTTCCGGCTTTTACATGAAAAGGGGTACAAAATTGCTTTGCTTTCAGATTTTCCTCCTGATCAGAAAAATGAAATCTGGGGACTTATTCCATACTGCGATTTAGTTCTCGGTTCAGAGGAAATCGGGGCTTTAAAACCTTCAAAATATCCTTTTGGAATTCTTGCAAATGCTCTGGAACTGGAACCACAGCAGATTCTGTACGTCGGAAACAGTATAAAATTTGATGTACGCGGTGCAAATAATGCCGGCATGAAAAGCGCATTAATAATTTCCAGAATCAAAAAAATATTCAGCAAAAAAGCAAAGGAAGCGGATATTTTATTTTCAAACTATCGTCAATTTATAAAGATTGTGTTATAATATCATAACTATACTTATTATAAAAAAATAAAGTACGGGTGGGGATAAAAAGTGATAGCTCTTGAAATACTATTGTCAATTGCAGTAGCAGCTGGCGTTTCTGTTGTTATGCGTCAGCTTGGTAAAGGCGGTGATGACGATGATGGAATGTCTAAAATTCGTCGTTACGCAGATAAACGCATAGAGCAGTTCAATGATTATTTTGAAAAACAGTCTCAGCAGTTAAATTCACTTTCTGCAAATCTTGAAACCCAGCAGGCGCAGGCAGTTGCAGCCGTAAACCGTCTTGAAAAGCAGATTGATGAATTTGCTCAGGCCAGCAAAGAATTTGACAGACAGTTTGAAGCCGTTGAAAATATCGGGCAGAAAATCGAAGCATACGGTAAGCTTTTAGGCGAACTCATGGAAATGACTGACAATGTAGAAGAAAATCTTGTCAGAATTAAAAAAGAGTCTGCCATTATCGACAAACTTAATTCCCGCCTTGCAAATCAGGAAAAGGCAGTTGAAAAACTTGAAAATAAAATTCCTGAAATCAGTAACGAATTCTCCAAGCGAAACAACGAAAGTCTCAAACTTATCGGAACAGAACTTCTTAATCAGTATAAGGAGCGGGCAGCTTCCCTCGAAAATTCAACAGCTCTTTCAGAAGCAAAGAGCAAAGAACTGCTTGATTCTCTTGAAAAAAGCATAAAACAGGCTTACACACAGGCAGCCGGACGTGCTCAAACTCTTGAAGATGAATCATTTAAACAGCTCGCACAAATTAACGAACAGCGAAAATCTGAAATCATTAATCTTATTGAAAATCAGACAAACCAGCTGTCAAATCAGCTTGAAAATTCCATCAAAGAAAAAGTCAGCGCAGTTACAGCTAATGTTGATAATGATATTTCTAACCTTGATTCTTCTGTCAAAGAAAGAACAAAGGCTCTTACACAGCAGTTTACTGCAGGAAATGCTGAAATCCGTCAGATGCTTAACGATTCCCTTGCTGCTGCAAAAGCTACTTCAAAAGAACTTGCCGCAGAAACAAGCGGAAACGGTAAAACCCTTGAAACTTTACGGGAAAAACTTGCACAGCAGATTCAGGTTTTACAGGAACGCTACGGAAAACTTTATGAAAAAGCAGTTCAAAGTGCAGATGCCAGAGAAAATGCGGCTTATGCAAAATACCAGGAAATTTCTGATAAACACCTCGAAACATTTAAAAATGCCGTTGAAACTAAAATCAATGGAATGCAGACCGATGTAAACAACCGTGTTACATCATTTACAAATGAAATTACAGAAAAGCAGACCGAAGTTGAAACAAAAGTTTCAGGCCTTGCAGAAAATGTTGAAACAAGGCTTTCAAATCTTACGGGCGGTATTCAGAGCAAATTTGAAGAACTTCAGGCTGGGGTTGTTTCAAAATTCACAGGGCTTGCACAGGGAGTTGAAGCAAAAGTCAATGACCTTCAGAAAGATGTTGTTACCAAAATCACAAATCTTCAGAATGAAGTTGATACTAAAGTCAGTGAACTGCATAATTCTGTTGAAAACAGCGTAGGGGACATTCAGCGTGATGTAAACGGAAAGGTTTCAACACTGCAGGGTGAAGTAACTCAGAAACTTGAAGAAATGAACAGTACTGTCGAAGGAAAAGTAAATTCCATTGTCGAAACAGTACAGTCTAAAGTTGAAAGCCTTGATTATGATGTAGACGGCAAAGTAAATGAAATCGTGAACGGTATCAACGGTAAAATCGATTCTCTGCAGGGAATTGTTGATTCAAAAGTTTCCGGCATGGAAGCTGATGTAAATCAGAAAGTATATTCTCTTGAAAGTTCTGTAAGTTCAAAAATTTCAGAACTTCAGACAACTGTTGAAGATAAGGTCGCAGATTTAAATGATATTGTTGATTCAAAAGTTTCAGGTCTTGATGAATCAGTAACACAGAAAGTAGGTGAGCTTGATACTTCTGTAAACCAGAGAGTAAGCGAACTTGATGTTTCAGTTAATCAGAGAGTAAGTGAACTCGATACTTCTGTTAATCAGAAAGTCACTGAACTTGACAATTCTGTCAGTCAGAAAGTAAATACACTTGATACTACAGTTAATCAGAAAGTAAGCGAACTTGATTTTGCCGTTAATCAGAAAGTTTCCGGATTGCAGGAAATGGTAGATTCTAAAGTTTCCGGTCTTGACGGTTCAATTGCAGAAAAACTGCAGATTTTACAGGATCTTGTAAACGGTAAGGCTACTGGTCTTGAATCTGGTGTTGTAGAAAAAATTACCAATCTTCAGGATATGGTTCAGTCAAAAGTTTCCGGTCTTGAAAATGATGTACGTTCAAAAGTTGATGAGCTTCAGGGAATTGTAGAGCAGAAGGTTGGCGGATTACAGGATATAGTCGAATCAAAAGTTACGGTTATTGTTGACGGGGTTGCAAAAAAAGTTGCTGACCTTGACGAAACTGTAAATTCAAATGTTTCAAAGCTTGATGAAGGCGTAAATCAAAAAATGGAACAGCTTCTTTCTGCTGTAAACGGAAAGGTTTCTGAAATTCAGCAGAATGTTGTTGAACAGGTCACAGGTCTGCAGAATGAAGTTGATTCTAAAGTTTCCGGAATGCAGAACGGGGTTCAGCAGATAGTTTCAGATCTGGAAAGCCAGGTTGATTCAAAGGTAATGAACCTTCAAAATGCTGTATCAGAAAAAGTTTCATCTTTACAGGAAGGTGTTGCTGACAAAGTTACAAGTCTGCAGCATGAAGTTATTGATAAAGTCGGCAGTCTTGAAAACGAAGTTGAATCCAGAATTTCAAATCTTGAAAACACTGTTGATTCACGCGTAAATAATGCCAACGAAAAAGTAGATGCAGCTTTAAGTGAAGTTAAGAGAAATCTTGAAGAATCAACAGAAGGAGCAACAGAAGCAGCAGAAAGCATTACAAAAACAGTTGTTGCTGCAAACGAACAGCTTCAGTCATTTAAAACTCAGTCTGACCAGCAGATTTCACAGATTAACGGAATGCTGCGCGATGTACTTAAAAATCTTGCTGCTACTTATGACACCAAGCAGTCCGAACTTCTTAATATGGTTGATAAACAGCTTGATGCCTATAAAAAGGACATGGATTACCGTTTCCAGCAGCTTGAAAAAACCGGCTCAGATGTTGATGCACTTGAACATGAACTGCAGGAATCTCTTATGCAGACTCAGCAGCGGGTACTTGATGAATTTACCAAATTTACCGAAGCTCAGGCAGTCCGTCACGGGCAGTTCCAGGATGCAATCAAAAAAGATTCCGAAATCGTTGAAGGCCGTCTTTCAGAACTCGAATCATCACTTAAAGTTCTTGAAGAGACCGCAAGTACAAATGTCAGCGCAGCACTTACTGCATTTCAGAATAAATACGGAGAAGATTTGCAGCGTAAAGCCGAAGAAATTGATTCAAATATCAGTTCATGGAAACAGAATTTTGATTCAAAACTTTCGCTTTTACAGTCTGACGAAGAAGAAAACCGCCGTCAAATCGAAGTAAAATATGCTGAAGATTTGCGCAGTCATCTTGCTTCCCTTCAGGAAAAGAACCGCGAAACTTCAGACCGTTTTGAATCTTTGATTAAAAAGACGAACGATGAACTTCAGGCTCAGATTATTGAAGTTGAACAGAAAATGCGTGATTTCCGTGAGAAAAACCGTACTGATCTGGAAGCTGCAACTACAAATACAGATTCATATATCAAAGGTACTTTAAAAACTTACGGCGATACTCTTAATGAACTGCTCAAAAAATCAATTGATTCGTCAGCAGCAAAAATCAGTGAGCTTGAGCAGGATTTGCTTTCAAGAAGCGAAACCAATAAAGCCAATATTGATGCCATGGTTGGTGATTTCAGGGCATGGAATACACAGCTTAACAACCAGTTTGAGCAGTCAAAGGCATTGTATTCTTCTAAGTTTGAGAATATCGAAAAATCTGCAGAACAGGAACTTGAAGAACTGAAAACAAAATTCAATTCAGATTTTGAAGAATTTAAACGCTCTGCTGTAAGTGCACAGGAAGAGATTTCTAAAAATATAAACATGCTCAATGAACAGGTTTCAGCTTCTGTAGAAAGTTACAGAGAAGAGTCAAAACGGATTGTTGAAGAACAGCAGAAGTCTTATGAACAGATGCTTAATGAAACTCAACTACGTGTAAACGAGCAGAATTCTGATTCAGAACGGGCTGTCCGTGAAATAAAGACACAGATTCAGGAAATGAAGGAACAGCTTGCAGAAAAGCAGGGTGAAACAATCGTTAAAATGCAGCATGATGCAACTGAACTTCAAAGCAGATTCAGTGAAATTGACATGCAGGTAAAATCTTTTGCTTCACAGATGCAGATTTATCAGAAGGCAGATGAATTAAAGTCTGAACTTGAAAATCAGATTTCCGGAATTAAGCAGGAACTTTCCCGTGTTGATTCTTACCAGTCAGTTGTAAATGAACTGGAATCTCAGTTCTCAAATATTCAGAAAATCAACGAAGAAATTGAACAGAAACTTTCTCGCTTTAATGCAGGAAAGAGCCAGATTGATTCTCTTGAACGGGATTTCAACAGACTTGTAACACTTAGTGATACAATGGACCAGAAAATCAATGAGCTTCAGACAACCAGTGATGATTTACAGTCATTACAGCTTACAGTCCGCGGGTTTCAGGAATCACTCGATAAAATTTCCAACCGTTATGACAGTCTGGAACGAAAAGAAAATATTATTGAGCAGCTTTCCGGTCAGGTAGATAAAACTTTCTCTAATCTTAAGGATATAGAAAGTCGTCTTGATACTGTAAAAAATCAGTCAGAAATTTTGCCGAATACAATTACCCAGATTCAAAGCAGAATTGATGATATTATGAGTAATTCCGGTAAAATTAATGATGCCGTCGAACAGATGACTTCTTTACAGAATCTTCTTGAAGAAACTGAAAAGCGTACAGAACAGCTTCAGCGTGCAAAAGAGGGAATTGTTAATACAGAAATCAGACTTACAAACCTTTCAAAAGAAATTGACGATAAGTTTGAAATCTTAGAGCAGATTACAAGAAATGAAGTTGAATCATCTTCATCAGGTTCGTCAGAATCTGGAAATTCACGTCTTTCACCAAAACAACGGGAAAATATAATTTCGCTTAAACGGATGGGCTGGACTGTAGATGAAATTGCACGCAGATTTGATCGAAGTGCCGGTGAAATAGAGATGGTTATCGAAATGGGACTTTAGGAAATTGAAAATTGAAAGCTGGGAAAATCTGCTTTTAGCATGATTCCTTAGTTTTCAACTTTCAGTTCTTGCTTTCTAAAAGGCAGACACACCAGACTTCAACTGCTTTTCCCTGTCCGATATCCCCAAGCTTTTCGCCGGTTTTTGCTTTTACAAAAACCTGTTCTTTTGAGCAGCCTAGATTATCTGCAATTGATTGCCTTACCTGTTCACGGTACGGCAAAAATTTTGGCTTTTCGAGGGCAATTACACAGTCAAGGTTTCCAAGCTTCCAGCCGGCATTTTTAACATCAGACCAGCAGGTTTTTAAAAGAATTTTTGAATCTGCATTTTTCCATTTTTGGTCTTCTGGCGGAAAGTAAGAGCCTATGTCGCCAAGACCGGCAGCTCCCAGAAGCGCATCTGTTATTGCATGAAGAAGGACATCTCCGTCTGAATGGCCGTCTTCCCCTTTTTCAAAAGGAATTTCAATCCCTCCCATTATAAGACGACGGCCTTCAGTGAGAACATGTTTATCGTAGCCTAAACCGACACGAATCATTTATTTATCGAGTAATTTAATATCTTCAGGATAAGTGATTTTTTTGTTATCAGGATCACCTAAAACTACTTTTACGCGGGAAAGAGTCTCACCGTTTTCGTCTTTTCGTTTTGCGGCAAATTCATCCCAAATTTCTGTATCATCAGTAAAAACCCGGTTGGTTTCTGCAGCAAGCCTGTGGGCTTCAAGAATCTGCTTAAATTTGAATACCTGAGGAGTTTGTACAGCTGTAAGACTTGAACGGACTAAATGTTTTGTGATAAAGCCGTTTTCGTCGATTTTTTTCTGTGTTTCAACCGGCTGTAATCCTGGAACGGCAGCACCGAATTCGGATGCTGCGCGGTATGTGAGTTCTACTGTTTCTGATTTTAGAAACGGGCGTGAACCGTCATGAATAAAAACGAGGGAACAGTTTGGGCAAGCCTTTTCAATTGCTTCAAGAGCATCCAGAACTGATTCCCGTCTGGTGTCTCCGCCAGGAACAAAAAAGAAGTCTGCATCATAATTTTTTACGAAATCGTCTGCAAATAAGGCTGCTTTTGAGTCTGCGGCATTCTGCTTTAATTTTTCAGAATTCTCAGAAAAAGGATATGTAACGACAACTGTGCTGAATTTAAGAGTAGACAGAAAAGTTTTGGCTGCGCAGGATAATACAGTGCCATTCTGCATTGAAAGGTATTCTTTTTTGATTTTAGTACCTGTCTTGTCAAAGCCAATTCTTGCCGATGAGCCGGCTGCTACAAGAATCAGCGCAAGTTCGTCATTATTCATCATCGTCATCATCACCTTCAGAAGAATCAGCTTCTTCTGACTCATCATCATCATCGTCATCATCAGATTCGTCAGAATCATTATCTGAATCAGAGATTTCTTCGCCGAATTCATCATCATCGTCATCATCGTCGTCATCGATAATGGCTGTCTTTTTAAGAATCATTGCTCCGATTGGTTCAAGTTTTGCATGGAGCATAGCTTCAACTTCTTTAATTGGAAGCCCTAAAGCAAAAGCAATTTCATCTTCAAGAAGTTTTTTTGCATTGTCGTAAAGTTTTCGTTCCTGAATTGGTAATTCTTTTACCTTTGAACGGTGATAAAGACATCGGACAATGCTTACGATATCAAAAATACTGCCTTTTTTAAGCAGATCCAGATTCATCTGATAACGGAGTTTCCAGTCAGAAGTAACCGGTTCAATTTCATCACCAAGGGAATCAAGTGCTTTCTGTGCATCTTCTGCAGCAACAATAGGCCGGATTCCAAGCATTTCTGCATTTGCAACAGGAACCATAACGACCATATCAGAAACTTCAAGATAAATTTTGTAATATTTTACGAGATTTTCACCTGCTTTTTTTTCAAAAATCTCTTTTACCTGTCCAACACCCTGACTAGGATAGACAACCCGCTGATCTACAGCGAATACAATGTTTTCTTCACTCATATTCAAACAGTATATCATAAAATCATTATAAAGCAAAGTCATCAATTTTTTTAAAATTAAATATTTATTGTATGCGGAATATTCTAAAATCTGCTTGCTTTTTCAAAATATTTCCGATATAGTGAACCCACATTTTAAGGAAGCAGAGGGCTTCTTAGAAAACTTAAGGTTTTCGAATTTTTCATGCGTGTAAACGCTTTTGATTTCGCAGTAAAAAATCCACTAACAGTACAGATTTTGCGATTCCCAGAGGCAAGTACACGCCATAGGGGACACAGATGAAAAAAGAAGAATTTGACGGCACAGCTGTCATCAACGGGGAAACTGTATCTGCAGCAGAACAGTCAGTTTCAAATGTCATTTCAAGCGAAAGCGGAAAATCTCAATTAGACAATTACATTGATAGTCTTGACCGCGATTATACTGATTCAGACGACGAAGAAGTTTTTGAAGAAGAATCAGAAGACGATGACGGTGAGATTTCTTTTGCAGATTTAGGATTAGACGAAACAATCCTTGCAGCAATCGAAAAGAAAGGCTTTAAGCATCCAAGTCCGATTCAGGTACTTGCAATTCCTCGCCTTTTAAACGGCGATGCCAACATTATTGCAAAGGCAAGAACCGGTACAGGTAAAACCGCTGCATTCGGTCTTCCAATCGTTCAGCGCGTTCACGAAGAAAGCGATCATGTTCGTGCTGTAATTCTTGAGCCTACCCGAGAGCTTGCAATCCAGACCTGTAACGAACTTCAGTCATTTTCAAACGGAAAATTCCCGCGGACAACAGTTTTGTACGGTGGAGCAAGCTACCGCGACCAGATCCGTGACCTTAAGCGCGGCTGTGAAATCGTAGTCGGAACTCCAGGACGCGTTCAGGACCATCTTGAGCGCGGGACACTCAAACTCGACCAGATTGATTACTTTATCCTCGACGAAGGCGATGAAATGCTTGACATGGGCTTTGTCGACGACATCGAGCATATTTTTGAGCAGGCCCGTCCTGAAGCCAGAATCCTTTTATTCAGTGCAACAATGCCAAAACCAATTCTAAAAATTGCAGAGCAGTTCATGGGTGACTATGAAATCTGCGAAGAAGAAGGCTTTGTTGAAGAACCGCTTTTAATTGACCAGAAATACTGGTTTGTCCGTGAGGGCGACAAAATCGAGGCTCTGGTACGAATAATTGACATGAGCCCGAATTTCTACGGTCTTGTTTTTACTCAGACCAAAAACGATGCAGACAATGTAACAAAAATGCTAGACGAAAAAGGCTATGATGTTGCAGCTTTGCATGGAGACATTCCTCAGGGGCAGCGCGAAAAGATTCTTGCACGCTTTAGAAGCCGGAAAACACGCGTTCTTGTTGCGACAGATGTTGCAGCCCGCGGTATCGACATTAACGGTCTTAGCCATGTTGTAAACTACTCTCTACCTTATGACGGAGCAACATATATTCACCGGATCGGCCGAACAGGACGAGCCGGCACAAGCGGAACTGCAGTTACATTTGTACGCCCGGAAGAAAGACGCAAGCTTGAATTTCTTAAAAATACTGTCAGAAAGGCAGCAAAAGGCGAGCTTAACGAAGAAGAAGTTCCAAGCGTAAAGAAAGTTCTCGAAGTAAAACGCGAGCGCATGCTTGAAACACTCAAAGTTCAGCTTGGTCTTATGAAGGACCCTGCCGACGTTAAAGACGGTGTTGTCTATATTGGCGGCGGAAAAGCTCAGGTTGAGGGCGAAGAACTAGCAAAACAGGACGATTTTATTCCATGCCTTAAAGAAGTTGATGCAATTTACACAAAAATGGCAGCAGAACTTTGCGAAGGGCAGGATGCACAGGCGGTTCTTGCAGGAATTTTAAGTGTAGATTATGGAAAATCCTTAGATGAATCTCATTACGGAAATATCACTCCAGTTCGCCCGCGAGGTGAGCGTTTTGGAGAGCGAAACGGAAGGCGCGGCGAGCGTGGAATGGGCGGCAGAAGATTTGAAGGTGAAGATAATCCGAATCAGAAACGTCTTTTTATTCAGCTCGGACGGCGCGACGGATACAATGCACGCGGAATCGCCGACTACTTCAGCGATTTGCTTAAAATTCCAGGCCGTTTAGTTGACAGAATCGATGTTTCACAGAACTTTACTCTTGTAAGTCTTCCAATCGACAGTGCAAATAAAGTTCTTGACCTTTCAAAGAGCGGAAAAATCCCTCATGTTCATGTTGATTCAAAATCAGGCGGACGCGGCGGCCGTGACCGTGATTTTGATGATTTCGGCTCAAGAGGATTCGGAGGCCGGAGAGAACGGGGAGGCTTTGGCCGGGACCGCGCAGAATTTGGTGGAAGAGAGAAGAATCGTGGATTTGGCGCTCGTGACCGGGAACGCAGTTTTGGGCGTAAAACTCACGCTCAGACAGAGCGCAGCGGGGCTTCTGCTTACAAAAAATCAAGCCGAAAAGATGAATTCTAATTTCTGTTGAATTAAAACTCATTTTTTTGATATACTCATGCAATTATAGTTTTTAGGAGAAAATCATGGCATTTTATTTTTCTGAGCCGTCTCACACATTCGGTGAGTATCTTTTGGTTCCGGGTTATTCCAGTGCGGAGTGTATTCCAGATAATGTTAGTCTGCGCACACCGCTCGTAAAGTATAATAAAAAGGCCGGAGAAGAATCTCCAATCAACATGAATATTCCGATGGTTTCTGCAGTTATGCAGGCCGTTTCTGACGACAAAATGGCAATCGCTCTTGCTAAAGAAGGCGGAATCAGCTTTATCTACGGAAGCCAGCCAATCGAAGATCAGGCTGCTATGATTGCACGCGTTAAATCTTACAAAGCAGGTTTTGTTACTTCTGATTCAAATGTCCGTCCGGATCAGACTCTCGAAGAAGTAATTGCTTTGAGCGAAAAAACAGGTCATTCAACATGTGCTGTTACAGAAGACGGAACTGCTCACGGAAAGCTCGTCGGTATCATCACTTCAAAAGATTTCCGTATTTCTCACTGCAAACCGGGTTCAAAAGTTTCTGAATACATGACTCCTCTTTCTGAAATGGTTACAGGTCAGGAAGGAATCACTTTAAGCGAAGCAAACGAAATCATCTGGAACAAAAAAGTAAATCAGCTTCCGGTTGTAGATAAAAACGGCAACCTCGTTTCGCTCATTTTCCGAAAAGACTACGCAACTCACGAGTCAAATCCTCTTGAGCTTCTTGATTCAAAACACCGCTACATCGTCGGTGCCGGAATCAACACACGCGACTACATGGAACGGGTTCCGGCCCTTCTCGAAGCAGGTGCAGATGTATTCGTTCTCGACTCAAGCGAAGGTTTCTCTTACTGGCAGGAAAAGGCTCTCAAAGACATTCACGAAAAATTCGGTAAAGACGTTAAAGTCGGAGCCGGCAACGTTGTAGATGCAGACGGATTCAACTTCCTTGCAGAAGCAGGTGCAGACTTTATTAAAATCGGTATCGGCGGCGGTTCTATCTGTATCACCCGCGAACAGAAAGGTATCGGACGCGGTCAGGCTACAGCTACTATCGAAGTTGCAAAAGCACGCGATGAATACTACAAAAAGACAGGCATTTACATTCCAATCTGCTCTGACGGCGGTATCGTTCACGACTATCACGTAACTTTAGCTCTTGCAATGGGCGCAGATTTCGTAATGCTCGGACGCTACTTTGCACGCTTCGACGAATCTCCTTCAAACAAACTCGTTGTAAACGGTCAGTACGTAAAAGAATACTGGGGCGAAGGAAGTAACCGCGCTCGAAACTGGCAGCGATACGATTTGGGCGGAAAAAAATCAATGGCTTTCGAGGAAGGTGTTGATTCATACGTTCCATACGCAGGCCACTTGCACGACGGTGTTGGCATGACACTTCGCAAGGTTACTCACACAATGTGTAACTGTGGAGCCCTTTCAATTCCGGAACTTCAGGAAAAGGCAAAAATCACGCTCGTATCTTCTGTTTCAATTACAGAAGGCGGTGCTCACGATGTTATCGTAAAAAACACAACACTTCAGTCATAAAAAAATAAACATCAATAAAAAAGGCGTCCTCTCGGTGAGAACGCGCCATAAAATCCGCGGTGAACAAGTTCAAGCGGATTTTTGTCGCAACCTCACCTACGGACGCCTTTTTTACTTTAGCAGTCCTAATTTAGCTGGTATAGAATTTCAGTGTTTCTATTGACCGAAACGGTAAATAATCCTACAATTTCGTTACTATGAATAGCAACGATGCATTTCAAAAAATTTTGAAATCTTATGAGCGTTATTACGATGTCTCTACAGAAAACATCGAAGCTCCATTCGCTGCTGAAGCTGTTTTTAACTCCCACAATGAACAGTATTTTTTAATCAAAGAAGCAAAGCTTTCCGATATCGACTCAAACGAATTCGTCTTTTTTTACGTTGATTCTGATGTTACTCAGGGTGAGAGTTCACTTTCTCAGGAAGATATTAATTCAATTTCAGAAAAGGCATGGCTTCGCGGGCTGGAACGTGTTAAACCTTATTACGGACACAGAAACACGGATATCACGTTCATTTACATTTCAGAAAAAATAACTGATGAAACATTCAGACTTTTCAAAAAACTAAAATATTACAAATCATATAAATTCGGTCTTTACGGCTGGAGTGCATTCAGGGCATTAGCTTACGAGACTTCAACGGGGCGGGCAGTTACAAACCGCCGGGGCTCTGATTTGAAGAAACTCGCAGCAAATTTATAAAAAGTTTTCCAAAGGGGGAAAAAAGAAAATGACAGCATTATTAATCATTATTGCTGCAATCGTTTTGCTTTTCTGCGGCTATGTTTTCTATGGCTCATGGCTTGCAAAACAGTGGGGAATTGACCCTTCAAAAAAGACGCCTGCAACAGAAAAAGCAGACGGCGTAGACTATGTTGCCGCTAAACCGGCAGTTTTAATGGGACACCACTTTTCTTCAATCGCTGGTGCAGGTCCAATCAACGGTCCTATTCAGGCAGCTGTATTCGGCTGGGTTCCGGTTTTTTTGTGGTGTGTAATCGGCGGTATTTTCTTCGGCGGTCTGCAGGATTTTGGTTCACTCTTCGCTTCTGTCCGAAATGAAGGAAAATCAGTCGGCGAAATCATCAAATCTTCAATTGGTAAAACTGCCAAAAAACTGTTTATTATTTTTGCACTTCTGGTACTGATTCTTGTAATTGCATCGTTTGTAAATGTCGTTGCAGGAACTTTCTATACACCTTTCAAAAATTCATTGAGTATCGAAAAAACAGCTGTAGAATCAGTAATTGCACTTCCTGCAGAAATCTCTGAAACAGCAGAACTTTCAGAAACTGCTCCTGTTGGTGCAGTTGCTTTTGTTTCAGCAATCGTTAAAGACGATGCAAAATCAGCTGCAAAAGTTTCAGAAAATGAAAACTCAATTGTTATTTCAATTTCTGGTGAAACAAAAGAAGCAGCTTCTCTCGATTCCGTTGTAAAAGCTCTTAATGAAAAGGGAATTACTGTTTCAGAAAACAAGCCTTCTCTTGGAAGCGGCCTTGTTGCTTCAAAAGAAAAAACCGGTAACAATCAGACAACAGCAATGATTTCAATTCTCTTTATTGTTCTTGCAGTTCTTTACGGAATTTTGACCAACAGATTTGGTGTAAAAACACTGCCGGCTACAATCATCGGAATTATTGCCATTGTCGGAATCGTAATTCTTGGTCTTCATAACGGTTTGGTTTTAAGCCGCAATACCTGGATTGTAATCATCGGTCTTTACATTGCAGTTGCTTCACTTATTCCTGTATGGATTATGCTTCAGCCGCGCGATTATCTTTCATCTTACCTGCTTTATGCAATGATGATTATCGCTGTTGCTGGTATCGTTTATTCAGCATTTACCGGAGCTGCCCGCGATGTAACATTCAATCTTCCGGCATTTACAGGCTGGAAAACAGGTATCGGAAATATGTTCCCGGCACTCTTTATTACTGTTGCCTGTGGTGCATGTTCAGGCTTCCACTCACTCATTGCTTCTGGTACTTCTTCAAAACAGCTCGACAATGAACAGAATGCAAAACGAATCGGCTACGGTTCAATGCTTATTGAATCAGCACTCGGAATTATTTCTTTGATTGCAATCGGCATGGTTTCTTCAAAATATCTTTCACAGAATGACAGCGGATTGTGGGTTTTCAAAGGCTCTCCGGCCTCGGCATTCGGTTCAGGAATTGCACTCATGTTTGGTGCAGAAAACACAACTGTTTACAATACAATCAGTGCACTTTTGACACTGGCAGTTTCTGTCTTTGCTTTGACTTCCCTTGACTCTGCAACACGATTGAGCCGCTTTATGTTCTCTGAGCTTTTCCTTAAAGACGGTGAAGAAACATGGAAAGATGCAAAATCTCCTGTAAGAAAGATTCTTGCAAATCCGCTCTTCGGTACAGCATTTATGGTAATCATCGGCTGTATTTTGGGTGGTCTTAAACTTTCTGCAATCTGGTCACTCTTTGGTTCTGCAAACCAGCTGCTTGCCGGCATCGCACTTCTTGCAGTTGCAGCATGGCTCGGTCAGGTTGGAAAGAACAACAAAATGTTCTACATTCCAATGGTATTCATGCTTGCCGCAACACTTACTCAGCTTGTTCTTACAATTACTGGAAAAATCGGTGCAATGGCAGCAGGAAAAGCAAATGCTTTCCACTGGGGCAACTGGTTCCAGCTTTTCTTTGCTGTAGCAATGGCAGTTCTCGCTGTTATTCTTGTTATTGAAGGTGTAAAAACATTTTCAAAACAGGCAAAAGCTAAATAAAAATAAAACAGCATAAAAAACGGGGCTTCCGGATTAAGGAAGCCCCGTTTTTTTTCGTATTCGTTATGAATTATGCATTAAAGTGATGGTTTAAATCCAAGAACTGATTCTACACTGCTGTAGAGTTTGTTTTCTGCAGCAGATAAATCTTTAACGCCCTTGATATTTGCTGCTCCATCGCCGCTCATACCGCTGATTCTGAAGAATGCTTTTTCTGCAGTGTTAACGGCATCCCAGTCTTTCCATGGAGTTGAATTTACAGCTTTTGAAACCTTACAGTTGAGGTATACTGTTTTTCCGACATTAGTTTCGCCGGTAGCAGAACCGCCGACCCATGTACCGCGGGCAAGAGTTACCTGTTTTCCGTCCGGATTGTCTTCCATATCCATATGAGCTTCAATAAAGCAGTCTTTAAATACATATCCGTTTGCATACTGAGAAGTTGATTTGTAGCCTGTATCAGCTCCTGCGGCAGCAACGATGATACAGCCGTTTGCATATTTGCGTGAGAAAATGTGGCAGTTGTCGAATACAGTTGTTGCACCGCCGCAGATGTAGTCGACATCACCTTCGACATAGCTGTTCTTCATGTAGATTCGGCCTGAGCGGAAGTAGAGTGTGTCCTGCTGACCTAAGAATACACAGTTATCGATATAGCATTTGTCTACACCCTTGATTGCAAGAGCAATTGAGCGCCGTTCTGAACCGCCCCAGAGCTTGTTCCATTCAGCACCCTTGTTATAGAAAGTAAGGTTTACAGCATTAAAGAAGCAGTTTTCAGCCGGAGCTTCCGGAATTACAGCCTGCGCACCCGGTTCAGTGTTTGTTCCCTGAGGAAGAAGGTTTACTTCGACCAGAAGGTTTCCGTTGATTCCGCCGGTGTCAGCTTCGTATCCGTAGATGATTGTTTTAGCCGGGTCTGTACCGATGAGAGAAATGCCAGGTTTTGTAATCAGAAGTTTTTCCTGGTAAGTTCCCGGCATGATTTTGATTGCACTGTTTGGAGCGACCTTTTCGATTGCTTCGGCGATTGTTTTGTAAGAGCCGTTTGCACCGGTCGGATCAACAGTGGCAGCAAATTTAAGCTCTGGAACAGAAGGATTTCGGACTACTTTTTCTGCTTTTGTCCAGGTTGTCTGAAGTTCATCAAGATTGAGAGTGCCGTTTTCGATTGTGCATGGATCTTCCCAGTCTGCGCTCTTTCCGACTTCACTTCCAAGAATATTGATTCCTGCAGGTTTTTTAGCTGGTCTTCGGCTCTGAGGCCCCGGATCCTTTGTTACAGGATTTGAAGTAAGGTCAGCTTTGAGCTTTTTGCCTAAATCTTCTGTAGAAACTGCAGAAATGTCTTCGTCAATTACAACAAGAAGATATGCATAGCGGCCAAAACCGTTTGTTGAACCGTCATTTTCACCGAATTCGAGGTAATTGCCAGGACCTTCCATTGTGTTCCAGTCAATTTCTTTCATTGTGTCAGCAAAATTTACTTTTTTGCAGATGTCTGAATGGAAAAGCTTTCCGTCGATGTAACACTGAGCAGTCATTTTATCCTGAGCTTCAATGTCCCATACAAAGCGGTATTCGTGCCAGTCAGAAACGATGTTGAGCTTCTGGCCTTTTGAAGTACCGTCAGAAGTAAGGCGTACCATTGATTTTGAGCCTTTAATCTGATTTGAAGCATTGTGGCGGAGCATTGACTGATAAACTCCGTTCTGCAAATAAGCGAAGAAAATTCCGTAAGGAGTCTGAGGATTGTCAGGATCTACAGCACCCTGAGCACGGAATACAAGTGTAACCTTTTTTTCGTTACCAGTAAGCGGCAGCATGAGGGCATCATTTTTGCCGTCTAGAGTATTGATTTTAAGAACCTTTTTTTTGTTAACAGAGCCGTCAACCAGTGAAAAATGGTCTTTGTAGTTGTTGGAAACCTGCCATCCGGCTTTGTTTAAGTCTTTAAGGACATCCTTTTTGTTGCCTTTGCCCGGAATGTAAAGATTCCATCCGGAAACAGGCTTTAAATCGCGTTTAATCTGTTTTTCTGCAGCAAAACCCGAAAAAACAGTTCCCGCAGCAAGAAGTGAAGCGAGAATCACTTTTAATGATTTTTTCATTTTTCCTCCAAATTTTATGAATGTTTCTATTATAAACCACTCATCAAAAAAGAAAAGAATTTTTTGGAGGATTTATGAATTACGGATACATCAGAGTTTCAACACTGCATCAGAATCTTGAAAATCAGCAGCTTGAAATTGAAAAATTTGCAAAGCAGAACGGAATCAAAATTGACCGGTGGATTGAAGAAAAAATCAGCGGTACAAAAACTCCGGAAACAAGGAAGCTTGGAAAAGAACTTATGAAAAACATTAACACAGGCGATTTAATTATCTGCACAGAGATTTCAAGGTTCGGCCGTTCATTAATAATGATAATGAATATACTTCAGTTTTTTCTTGAAAAAGGAATTAAAGTCTGGACAATCAAGGATAATTACAGACTTGGAGATGACATTCAGTCTAAAGTTCTGGCCTTTGCATTCGGATTAAGCGCAGAAATTGAGCGGCAGCTGATTTCAGAGCGGACAAAACAGGGAATTAACCGGGCAAGAAGCGAAGGGAAACATATCGGTCGTAAAAAAGGGCGGAAATCAGATATTTATAAACTATCCGGAAGCGAAGAATATATAAAAAACGAAATAAAAAAGGGGCGTTCCAAAAGTTCTATTGCAGAAGAACTTGATGTCGCCCCGGCAACTTTAAGAAGACACTTAAAGCGGATATCTTGAAAATTTATTCAATGGAAACTTCTGCGCCGCTTCCAGCCTGTTCAATTACATTAAAATGTGCTTTGACGGCGTTTTCAAGAGTATATTTGTATGGAATTTCCCACGGTTTTTTTGTGACGCGGTGTGAAGCAAAACCTTCTGAGTTTGAGGAAGAAAGTTCCGGAGAATTTCCGCTTGCATAGATTTTGTAGAAAGTTTCACTTCCGCTTTTTGAAGAATCAGCTGCCTTAAGGATTTTTCCGGCATGTTTTCCGAAAAAGTTATTTTCGACAATAAACTGTGCTCCGATTCCAGGACCTAAGCTTGCACCGGAATTTTTGCTTGTGCCGATATCTTCGTAAACATTATTATAAAGATGAAAATATCCGGCCCTTGTGCGTGGCATCCGCTGAACGCAGCCATGATAGTAATTGTTGTGGAAAGTAACTTCGCGCTCTGAAGGATCTGTAAATTTGTCGCTTGAACCGGAAAGAGTTACTTTGTCGTGATTTGTAAATTCACAGTATGAAATTGTAACATTTCTGGCACATTTGATGTCCAGTGCGCCGTCATGATTGTAATTGCGGTCTAAATCAACGCAGATGCCGTCTGAAAAAGTACAGTGGTCAATCCAGATGTCTTCCGGGATGTAAAGGTATCGTGATTTTGTTGATTTGTCCTCAACTCCTTCGATTACAAGCTGATCTGCACTTGCTTTTTTGTCCATGTACTGGCTGACTTTTGTATCGTATTCAGTTGAGCCGTGTGCATCCCAGAAATTGATGTTGCGGATAATGATATTTTTCCGGCCGTGTTCTTCTGCCTTGATTTTAAGCCCGCCGTATGCCACTTTTGCATCTTTTGTGCCGATTATTGTTTTGTTTGAGCCGATGTTGTACATAAAATCTTTGTGCTTTCTCTGGTGTGTGGCCGGATCAAATTCGTCAAAGTAGCTGTGGTCGCTGTCACTTACTTTACCGCCGCTTAAATCAACCGTGCCGCTTAAAATGATAAAAGCCGGTGTGTCAGTAAGATTAGGGTTTGTGACTGAACCTGAAGCAATTGCGTTTGTAAATGCCTTGAGCTTTTCTGAAGCAGAAGGGTAGGTTTCATCACTGATTATGATTGTATTTGATGAAGCATAAGAAAGAGAGCCGTTGTCTGCCCAGCCGTTTGTGACAGGTTTTTCACTTTTTTTGACTGTAAGGGTGGAAGGGGCTGCTAAAATTAAAGATGATGAAAAAAGAAGGGACGTAAAAATTAAAGGGATTTTTTTCATGAAAACTCCTGAGCTTTTATATTCGGTTCATTGAAGAAAAGACTTTTTCAGCCATTACATTGATTTCGACATGCATTTTTTCGCTGGTTTCATTTAAGATTGTGCGCAGTTCATCTACAGAAATATCTGCAGCTTCGAGAGAAACCATCATCATCATAACGAAATTGCCTGAAAGAATTGTCTGAGTGATATCAGCAATGTTGATTTTGTGTTTTGCAAGAAGTGCACTGACTTCTGCGATAATTCCAACTTTGTCGCTTCCTACGACTGTAATAATTGCGTTCATAATGCAGAAATCATACCAAATAAGAAGGTAAATGTCGAGTTTGTCAAAAGATTTCTAAAATCTTTCATCATGTTCTAGAAAAATAATAAAAAATTGTTATAATTTTGGTTACATTTTTTATAGGAGTTTAAAAAAATGAAAAAATTAGTTTTGGCATCTTTTGCCGCACTGATTCTATCTTTTTCTGTTAACGCAGAAGTTCTTCCTTCAGAACAGATGAAAAACACTGCATGGACAGGTTTGGGTGCTCCGATTGACGGCGACCCGATGTATTACGGCTTTACAGACACCTTCCAGGCACGTTTTGACCGCGGCAAGTTCACCGTAGAAGGCATGCTCAACTGGAGTTTTCTTGCAAACTACGGCAATGACGGCGATGTGGACAACTTTTTCTTCGGAACTTCAAACTTGAACCCGCTTGCAATGAAGTATGGAACCCGTAATGCGACAACTCGTGCCGGCACCGATAAGGTCTATGATAAACTTACTGCAAAACTTACTGACGCAGATAGGACAAAATTGGCGGCTGCTGGCATTACTGACTATAAGAGTATTTCCTGGCTTTCTTACCTTAATGATCAGGCTGATGTTTCAAACACATTTCAGGATTCTTACTATGTAAATTTCTTCTATCATTTTACAAAAAATCTTGAGCTTGGTGTCGGAACAAAACTCAACTGGCAGGTAGGACCTGCTCCTCGATACGGCAGCTGGCTTTGGGAAGCTGACGCTCATGTGCGTCAGGGCGGATTTTCTACAGCCTACGACGACCGAAGCGGCGTTTATGGTCAGACTTCTTCTGAAACTGTTTCTTCTTACAAATTCACTGTAGACGCACCTGGAAGTGCTGACGTAGTTGGTTTTGTTCCATACGCAAACAAATACGCAAAACGTGCGCTTGGTGTTCGCTTTGTAGCAGACGGAGAAGTTCTTGAACTTGGTGCTGCTTTACCAAACGGCTTTAACACAGACGATCCTGCTGTAAACGTCGGTGCAAAATTTGCTCCGTTTGAGTGGCTTTTGCTTGCTGCAACCCTTGAAGGTGCTTTGGATAATAAGGCAAACTTCTACACCGGTGCTACTCTCGGTATGAAGAACTTTATTCTCGACCTTTACTTTGCTGCTGATTCACTTTTTACAGATGCTGACAATGACCAGGCTTATGGTACAGGTGCTGCAATCAAATTTACAATTCCTAATACAAGAATCGTTATCAGACCTGAAGTCGGCGTAAACTTCTTCCAGAATGCTCATTATGATTTTGCATGGTACACAGGCGGAACATTTGAACTTCCTCTTTCTAAACAGCTTGGTTTAAATATCTGGGGGTCATTCGCTCAAGGTTCAAAAGACGACCGCTGGAGTGATTACGATGCAACAAAAGACTGGGACGGCGGTCACATTATCAATGTTCGTCCTGAACTTACATTCGAATATTCAAAGCACACAAATTTTGCTGTTTACTTTGACTTCGAACAGCGCACAGCATTCGACGGTGTTTCACGCAAATGCTGGTCAACAGGTCTTTTCTGGACATATACTTTCTAATTCTGGAATTTTATTGATTCAGAAACAACTGTTTTTATAAAATCTAATACAATCTTCACTGCTTCGTCACGGATTGCACTGTCAAGCGTGGCGAAGGCTTTGAGGATTTTCCCTGTGTTTTTTAAAGCATCGCCTTTTAAATCTGAATTTGTGACAGCATCAGTAGAATCTAAAAGACCAAAAACTGTTTCGACAAATTGTTCCCGCTGAGAAGGTAAAAGGCTTTCAAACCATTTATTAAACGAAGTAAAGAAAATTTCACTTCCGGAATCAAGTTCTTCTTTCTGTTCAAAATCAGTACCTTTGACAAACCATGAAAACGGATTGTGCTGCATTAAAAGTTTTTCCGAACTTAAGACCGTTTTGTATGAATCATAATGATGAAATAACATTCCCACAATTGAAAACTGCGGATAAACTGAGCAGATTTTTGCTTTGACTGAGAAAAAACTGTCTGAGTCTAAAACTTCCTGTGAAAAGCCCGGTCCGTCAAAATTGTATACAAGCCTGAGCCGGTTTTTGGCTTTATCACATAAATTTGCAGCGGCAAATACCGCAAGATTTCCGCCTTTTGAGTGTCCGCCGGTAAAAAGCTCAGCCTTTTTAAAAGAAGCAGCAGCATTTTCAAGATAATTCAGTGCTTCTTTCTGGGCCGGAACTTCATCCATGAAAGCCAGATTAAAATCTTCTTTCCAGCCGATTATTGTGTCGTCCGTACCGCGGAAAGCCGTGAAAACGGTCTGCTTTTCAAGAATTGAAGAGGAATTGATTATAAAACTTACAGCTGAAAACTGTTTTTCGATTTCACGGCTGTATTCTGAAACAAAGCCGGTGACTTCAACATCTTTAAACCGGTTTGACTGCCCGCATTTTTTTAAAAGCCCGTTTGTGCGTTTATCAATTAACATGCCTAAATCAGAGCGTGTTTCAAAATCAGAAGAACCGAAGAAAATTTTTGAAAGTTCAGAAAGTTTTATTGAAGAATCGAAAGTTTCTGGAATCAGATTAGAAAAATTCATGTAAGAAAGCTGGCAGAAAATAAGTGCATCGATTTCATTTAATGGAGAAATTGAAAAAGATAAATCACCCCGCCAGTCAATATAATCAATTATAGTAGAAAGCTGTTTTTTATGCGTCATATCTTTTAATTTTAGCATAGTTGTAGAAAATATCTAACAAATTCGATATAATTTTGCTTTCTTTTTAAGAATTAAGTGAGGTACTCTTATGGGCGGAATTTTTGGTGTTGTTTCTAAGGACGACTGTTCTTTAGACTTGTTTTTTGGAACTGACTATCATTCACATCTCGGAACCCGCCGCGGAGGTCTGGCAGTTTATCGTAGTGATGATAAATTTCAGCGCGCAATTCACAATATTCAGAATTCTCCTTTCCGTACAAAATTTGAAAGCGATATTGAAGAAATGAAAGGTCATGTTGGAATCGGATGTATTTCTGACTATGAACCTCAGCCGCTTTTAGCACGAAGTCACCTCGGCCGTTTTGCAGTAACAACTGTCGGAATCGTTACAAATAAGGATGAACTTGTGAAAGAACTCATGGATAACGGCGGTGCATTCCTTGAAATGAGCGGCGGTGAAATCAACCAGACCGAGCTCATTCTTGCCATGATTAACACTCAGAAAACTATTCTTGAAGGCATTCAATACGTTCAGTCAAAAATCAAAGGCTCAATTACAATGCTTGTTGCAACTCCGGATGGAATTTACGGGGCACGCGACAAACTGGGCCGCACACCTCTTCAGATTGGCATTAAAAAAGATGCAAAAGGCTCAATTCTTGCTCACTGTCTTTCATTCGAAAGTTTTGCATATATTAACCTCGGCTATTCAGATTTGCATGAGCTTGGACCTGCAGAAATCGTCTATGTAACGGCAGACCGCTATGAAGTTTTACAGAAGCCTGCTGACGAAATGAAAATCTGTACATTCCTGTGGATTTACTACGGCTACCCGACAGCCTGCTATGAAGGCGTTAATGTTGAAGCAATGCGCTATAACTGCGGAAAATTTCTTGCAAAGCGCGACAAGGACGACAATATTCATCCGGACTGTGCAGCAGGCGTTCCGGATTCAGGAACTGCACACGCAGTAGGCTATGCAAATGAAGCAGGCATTCCTTTTACACGCCCGTTCATCAAATACACACCAACCTGGCCGCGTTCTTTTATGCCGACAAATCAGGAACAGCGTAATTTAATTGCCCACATGAAGCTTATTCCGGTTCAGCAGCTTATTAAAGACAAGAGCATTCTTTTAATCGACGACTCTATCGTACGCGGCACTCAGCTCCGTGAAACTACTGACTTTCTGTATCAGAGCGGTGCAAAAGAAGTTCACGTGCGCCCGGCATGTCCGCCAATCATGTTCGGCTGTAAATATCTTAACTTCAGCCGCTCAAAAAGCGAAATGGATTTAATTGCCCGCCGTGTCGTAAAACAGTTTGAAGGCGATAATGTATCTCCGGAAACTCTTGCAAAATACTGCGACCCGGACACTCCTGAATATGCAAAAATGCAGGAAGAAATCCGAAAGCAGCTTCACTTTACGACTCTGCGATTCCACCGCTTAGACGACATGCTCGACTCAACTGGTCTTCCTCACGAAAAGCTCTGTACATACTGCTGGAATGGAAAAGAATAAAAACGCGTAAATAACTGGTTAAATATGAAATATATCAGACCTTTTACATTTTTATCTGTTCTGTTGTTATTTTCTTTTTTCGGCTGCGATGATACGTTAAGTTCACCGCAGACAAGCCTTTCATCAAATTTAAATACGACGTTTTCGGCTCCGCAGAATTTAACTGCAACAAACGGAACAAAGCGGAGAATTACCTTGCAGTGGGAAGCTGTTGCAAAAGCTGAGCGGTATGACATTTATGCCGCTGATACTCCCTTTGACGAATTTGTACAGGTCGGTGAAACTACAAAAACTTCCTTTTCTTACGAAAATCTTTCTGCCGGTGTAAAAAAATATTTGAAAGTTCAGGCAGTTAATTACAGCGGAGATGTTTCTGCCTTCAGTTCAATTGTGCTGGGCTCAACACTAGCAAAGCCTGTAATTACCTATGTTGAAGAAGATTCGGACAATTCCAGTGCAACAGTTTACTGGTGGGTAAAAAACTGTGATTCAACAACTTATTCAGACAGTGTACGGCTTGAAGTCCGCTGCCTTGATTCAAATAAAAGCGAAGTTTTTTCTGATGTTGTTTACGGCGGAACAGAATCTTACACATTTACTTCCCTTTCTTCGGCAACAAAATATTATTATCAGGTTGCAGCATACATTATTACAGATACCGCCGTTACAGAAGAAAGCGATTTAGTTGATTTAACTACAGCTCACTGTTTAATTCCGGAACCGCCTGTTAATTTTGAAGCCGAAAAGGGCTTGTCTGGTTCAGAAATTATACTTACATGGCAGCTTCCGGATTTTGTTGAAGTCAATAACAATTCGCTTTATGAAAATCATCCTGTATATTTTAAAGTATTCCGTAAAGTTAAAGATTCATCAGATGATTACGAAACAATCTGCGATTATGCCGGTACGCTAAATTCAAATCCTGACTGCTTTACAATCGAAAATTATACCGGAAGTGATGTTACGGTATCTTCTGATTATCCTTCATACATTCCGCTTTCAAAAGTCACTTATGTTGATTCAGACGGACTTTCTAACGGCAGACAGTATGAATACAAAGTCCAGTCTTATACTGATGACAGCACAGATGCCGTTACTTCAAATACGCTTTCTGCTGCCACAGATTACGGCTGGCTTTGTCCTGTTCCTTCACTTCAGGTTTCAACAGAATACACAGAAAATGAAACGGCTTTCACTTCATTTACGGTAAAATTTACTGCAGGAATTCAGGAACTTACCGGCGGACCAGATTACATTTATGTTCTTGAAGAAATTAAAACTGATTTTGAAACAGAATCAGACACTTCAAATCAGTTAAAAATTTCATCTTCCCTTGCTGCAATTAATAATTATGAAAGAATTTTTGAAAATCCTGCCGGTGAAAAAGGCTATTATTCTTACCGGCTTTATGTTTTAAATGCAGATGATTCAGAAAATGCTTCATCTGACTATGCTTCCCTTGCGATTATAAGTTCCTCTTCTACATCAAAAATCACGGTAACAGACGATAAAGATGCAGTTCCACAAATCGAGAATTTCACAATCACAGACGGATATTCTGATAAATATGTACTCAGCTGGACTTACGATGAAACCTGTACATATTCTCTTGACTGGATTGAATATGATTCAAACGGAACAGGAACAGAAGGTTCATACGAATTGTCTTCAACAGATGTGGCACAAGCCCGGAATGAAAGTACATTCAGCTTTGAGCATGCAGCTGCTTCCGGTTCAAGAAGACTTTATTCTCTTACAGCAGATAAAGGATTAAGGACAACCGAAGATTACGGTGTAATTACAGAAACTTTAGGAACACCACAGCCTGTTTTTGCAGAGCCGTATTATACAACAATTACGGTCAGCTGGGATAAAGTCCAGAAAGCTGAAAATTACAAAATTACTGCTTATTATAATGATGATGAAGGAACGACAGCTAATTATCTTGTAAATGAAAATACTGTATGTTCTCAAAGCTGGAATACAACAGAATTTAATGTAACTGCTGATGATTCAGAAAATCCTTCAAAATACACCTGCGTTATTACAAAGCCAAACGGCTATTCAGATTCACTCTGGTCCGGAAAGCCGGTAAAATTTATCGTTAAGGCTGTAAGTGACGTAGATTCAACTGAAAGCGGTGTAGCAGTCTGTACGCTTGGACCTGCTTTGCTTGGAACAGCTGCCGGCTCAAAGCAGGCAGATTACATTTCTTTAAGCTGGAACAAAATTGAAGGAGCAAAAGGATATCTGATTCAAAGAACACGCTATACAGACGCTTCAGGAACTCAGACTTCAGATTCAAGCTTTGACAAATATTATTATGACGGAACAAAACTTAATGTCAGCGGAGAAGCTGTAAACTCAGCTTGTGCCGAAGTCACTCTTTCTGATTCAGTTTATACACTTAAAGACATGTATTATGAAAGCGGGGAAACCGGCAGCTATGATAATAATCAGGCAAAAATAAGCTGGGGACTTCCTTACGGCTATGTTGTAATTCCTGTTCTTAATGCAGATGATTTTGCGTTTGAAAATGCGGTGACTTTAGAAAGCAGTTCTGTTGTTCAGTATTCAAATTTAAGTGCTTCTAAAGGGGCGTCTTATGGATATGGATTAAATCTCCGTGCATGTAAGTCAGAAAGCGGTACTACTCAGACACTTGAATGGGATCTTCCATATCACGGAAGCTCTCTCCAGCCGTCAGTTTATTACAGAACAGCCGGAAGCAGTGAAAATTCATGGATAAAGATGACAAATGCAAATCTTTCTGTGAATGATACGACTGTAAGTTTTAGCCCTGTAACTGTAACAGATGCTTATGAATATGCAGTAGCTTATTCAAAAACTTCTACAAATATTACTCTTCCGCCTTCATTTGTAAATGATTCAGAAACCTGCGGGCTTTCTGTAATGGAAACAGACGGCACAAATTATAATTACACTGGTGTTGAACTTGAAAAATTAAACAAAGGCTATCTTCTGGCAGTTGGTTTTAGCGCAGGTTACGGCGGAAAATCAGATTCTGGCGGAAACTATATTGAAGATGATTATTATTATTCAGAAAAAGTAGAATGGGATGAATGGGATTATGATAACCGTTCAATTGGTCCTTCCAGCGCATATATTTCAATCAAAAACTACAACCTGAGCAGTGACTGGACAAAAGTTGCGGTTTTGGGCGAAGATTTGCATTATTCAAGTGCAGAAACTCTGGAAAACACAACAGTCAATAAATCTGGAAATGTAGGCATTTATCTTACACCACAGACTGTTTCAACAGCAGACAGCGTAACAAACGGCACAATGCTTAATACAGCCGGTCCTTTAATGGTTCTGCGCGATGCAAAGCATTATTACTCACTTACCCTTGAAAGGGGAGAAGTAAATGCAACGCTTGGAAGTGACGATTCTGTTTACGGATACAGACAGCTGAGTGATGCGGAAATTGCAAGGGCAGCAATGCTTGTTTTAAGTTATGGATTCTACATTAATGACGGCGGGCTTGCAAATTACAGCAATGCAGGAAGTCAGTTTAAATATGGCGGTTCCGGTTCACAGACCAGTTCAAATGGCGGCGTTATGTCGTTTACATCCCGTTCAGCATATGGTCTGACCAGTGGATATTTTGGAAAGTATCATGCAAGTTATTCTTTAAGCGGAAACTTTGCTCCTTTACAGCTTACTCCGGGCGGAATATCAGCGGCATATATTGGTTTGACTGCAGGAAGTTCTTTTGACGGCGGCTTCCGTATAAAAGGAAATGCAGATAATTATCTTTACCAGTTTGCTCAGACAGACAGTATTGAAGTTGCCACAGCTGATTCATCAATTCCGCTTAATTACTCTGCTACAATCAGTTTTATCTGTGAAGATCAGGATGATTTAACTTTAAAAATCACACGGAATGGAACAACCACCACATTATGCGATACAACTGACAATACAGTCCGGAAATACTGGTGTCCGATGCAGATACACGATAATCAAAGTTATGTAATCACTCAAAGTTATTACGGCTGGTGGACGGAATAGGATATGAAGCGCATTTTTTCAATTTCACTGTTTCAGATTTCAATTTTCCTGCTTTCCGGCTGTCATAATCTGCTTCAGGATAAGGTTGTAAAATCAACGGATTCTGTGGCTTCACTTTCAAATCTGCTTGTTACAGAAGAAACAGCAGCGGAACTTGAAGCTCCGGCACAGATTTTTGCTTCAGAGCATCTTTCTACAAACCAGATTTTTGTTTCATGGTCAGAAGTTGAAAACCGCAGGTATTTTCAGCTTGAAAGGGCAGTTGTAACAGTTAAAAATGCAGACGGCAGTTTCACAGAGCCGGATGAATCAGAATATGAAATTGTAAACAAATATGTTTATGGAACTTCATATACGGACACAATTCTTGAAGAGCCGAAATATTCATCAGAAGAATACAATTATGCATATTTTTACAGAGTTTGTGCAGAAAATCCTGTTTACGGCTATGACTCAAGCGAATTTGCAGTTTCAGAGGCAGGAACACTTTTTGCACCTGTCACTCAGGTTTCTGCTTCACAGGGTGAATCAACTTCAGAAATTACAGTTTCCTGGGGCAAAGTTGATAATGTTTCTTCCTACAAAATATACCGGTCAACTTCCTCTGACGGCGCAAATTCCCAGCTTATTGCTTCGGTTCTGCCGAATCAGTCAAAATATTCAAATGCAGTTTCATCTTCAGAGCAGGGAGTAGATTTTTATTACACTGTCTATGCCGCAAATGAACATGGAACTGTAAGTGTTGCTTCTCCGGCTGCATACGGATATTCTGCCGTTGAAGGAGCACCTGGAAGAGTTACTGAAGTTAAAGTTACGGAAGGCCGGGGTGAAACGATCAATTCCATTTCCATTTCATGGAAGGCTGTTTCCGGAGAAAGTCAGGTTTATTATACAGTTTACAGAACAAGCAGTACGGACAGCTCTTCGGTTCTTCTGAAAGACGGATTAACAGTAACTTCTTATACAGATACAAAATCACTTTCGGCAAATGTTTATTATTACTATCAGGTTCTGGCTTACTGCTATGATTCAGACGGTACAACAAAAATGAAAGGTCCGGTTTCAGAATCTTCTGCAGCGGATGAAAATCCTGCCGAAGGCTTTATTTTAAGTGCACCGGCTTCTATTTCTGTTGCCCATTCTACGGAAAGCGATGGAAAATGCACAGTTACTTTCCCGGCAGGACTTGGTTCAAAAGACTGTCCTTCAGATTCAGGACTTTCGGAATTATACAATACTTATTCTTATAGAATTTACACAAGTTCTTCTCAGAACGAAGGATTTACAAATTATGTAGAATTTTCTGATTCAGCTCTTACTGCAGAAGACGGTTATTACTCTGTTGAAGTTGATTTTGCCAAATTTTATAAAATTTCTACATATAATTCAGCTGTTCCGCTTGAAAGCACCCTTTCTTCTGTTGCAGCACCTTCTCCTTATGCGGCACAAAATGCACAGGCAAGTAAACACGCTTATATCGAAAATTACACTGTAAGCGGAAAAGAAAATTCAAACGGTGTTTATCCGGTAAAAATTACCTGGGAAGAAAGTGACGGCGGGGCAGAAGGCGGATATTACATTTACCGTTCAACAAAAGAAGCTTCCGGCTTCAAAAAAATTACAGATGAGCCGGTAACAGGAACAAGCTATATCGACGAAACAAATACAACTGCAAAACCAGGCGTTTATTATTATTACAAAGTTCTTGCCTTAAATTCACTGAGCCAGGGTTCGAATTTCAGTGAGGTTTCAGTTGGATATGGCGCTCTCACATATGACCAGTACATGCGCGAATATAACAAAACAATCAAGCGCTCACACCAGAAATTTACTCTCATGCATAAAGCAAGTACAAGCGCGCTTGGAAGTGAGTCAATTTCAGGGGAGCTGGCAGGTTCTGCTTCTTACAAAGCGGAAATGGATGGTTTAGGTGCAAGAATTATAATGTATTACAGCGGCTATGCTGACTATTACATTAACAGTAATCCTTCTCTGGGATATTATTTTAAATGCACCGGTAACACAAATACAAGCGCAAATATGAGTGCAAACGGTTCTATGGACGGAACGGTTACCTGTGAAGGTATGTATCCAGGAACAGTCGGTTACGATAACATAAAAATTGCCGGTGGTGGGGCTGGCGGCGGCTATTACGTCATTACACCTGAAGGCTTCAGTTCAGGAAATGTAAGCTGGACGGTCGGTGAAGAGTAGGAGATTATGATTATGAAAAAGAATATATGTTTCACAGCAATTTTTGGCTTATTTCTGGTAATACTGGCTTCCTGTTATACGCCGTCGCCGATTTACGGCACATGGGCAGATAATGCAGGAAATAAAATTACTTTTGTTGATGACGGTTCCTACAGTGCAACTGTGCTTGATTCTACAAATACAAAAGTTTTTTATTCAGGCACCTGGGTTGTAAACGGAAATGTACTGGTTTTCAGTAAAAATAATGGAACTTCAATCAACACAGAATGGGATTTGAGAGGTTCCATCCTTTATCTGGACTGGACGGATGATGAAGCAAATACAAAATCTCTTTCGCTGTATCATGTTTCAAAGTAGGGCAGTAAAATGAAAAAAATCCCAGCTTTTGCCTGTATGTTTTTTTTGGCAGCTTTCTCTTTTGCCCAAAGCGATGAAATTCCCGCTTCTTCTGATTCTTCAGAATCAAAAAATGAAGATGTAGTTTTAAATCCAAAGACAGGCTTTCCGGTAATTACTGAAAAACCTTTCCTGATTTACAATTTTGGAGCTGCTTTTTCACAGGTTACAAGAATTATTTCGCAGGAAAAATACAACCGCAGCAATTTTGTATGGCAGGATTATTTAATCGGTCTTTATCTTGAAGCGGTTTCAAAAAATGTAAAACCTGCAGACAGTATGTTAAGAATTGCTGCCTACTACCCGTTTTATTATACTTTCAACGGCATGGAACAGCCGGCTAAGCAGGCAATTTTATATGCTTTCGACGCTTATTGGGGGCCTTTGTTTAAAACCGACATGTGGCATTATTTTGATATTAATTTTTCATTCGGCCCGCATTTTCTTTATCAGCTTTCTGATGAATTTCATCATGTCGAGCTTGGCGGGGCTGTTCTTCTTGGTGTGGAACTGCCTGTTACAAGAAAATGGACAGTCTGTTTAAACGGGCTTGCGTCTTTGGATTATGGAAATTTAGGCTCAAACCGCGAGATTTTCCCATACAATTATGTTTATAATTATCAGATTGAACTTGGATTCAGGCGCAGCAAAAAAAGCCCGAATAAATATTCATACATAAAGCCAAAAAAAGAAGTTTCAGAGTAAAAATATGAATCTTATTAAACAGTTTACAATTCTTGTCGTCGTCTGTTTTGCAGGTGAAGTTTTACATCACATTATTCCTCTTCCGGTTCCTGCAAGTATTTACGGACTTATTTTAATGTTTGCAGCCCTGCATTTAAAAGTCATGCCGTTAGATTCTGTCGAAAAAATTTCTGACGGGCTTTTAGGCATAATGCCGCTTTTATTTATTCCTTCTACAGTCGGATTGATTTTGGCCTGGGATATTTTAAAAATCTGGTGGCTTGAATTTCTGATTATCGGAATCGGAAGTACAATCGCCGTTTTTTTTGTGTCAGGGCATGTTACTCAGCTTGTAATTAAGATTATGAAGAGGTTTCATCATGACTGAGATTTCAAATTTTCTTTCCAGTTCAACATCATTTGGTCTGTGCATTTCTCTCGTATGTTTCTGGGTTGCGGAAATCATTTATAGAAAAACAAAATTCTTTCTCCTTGCACCGCTTTTAACTTCCTGTACTTTTATCATAATTTTTTTAGTCGTATTTAAGATTCCATACGAAAATTTCTTAAAAGGTGCTCATTTCCTGTATTATCTGATGACTCCGTGTACAGTAGCGCTTGCAATTCCTCTTTACAGACAGTTTTCTAAATTAAAAGAAAATGCACTTGCAATTATTTTAGGAATTTTAGGCGGGATTTTAGCGAATGCACTGTTCATCTTTGCTTTCTGTTCAATTTTTAAAATCGGTCATACTGAATATGTTTCAATTCTTCCAAAATCAATTACTACACCGATTGGAATTGCAATTACAAATCAAAACGGCGGAATTGAATCCGTTACAATTCTTCTGATTACAATTGCCGGGAACATGGCAAATATTTTCGGGATTATTTTCTGCAAGCTTTTCAGAATCACAGAACCTGTAGCACAGGGAGTAGCCTGTGGAACCAGCGGACATGCAATGGGAACATCCAAAGCACTGGAAATGGGCGATGTTCAGGGCGCAATGGGGGGACTTTCAATTGCAGTGTGCGGCGTTCTTACTGTTGTAATTCTCCCATTCTTTGTCGGAATGATTTAATAATTAGAAATCAGAATAAACTGTGTTATATTTTCAGTTATGAAATTTAACCAGATTAAAAAGTTTATCCGCTGTTTTTATTTTCTTTGCATTTCATTTGTAATTCTTTTCTCGGCTGCATCCTGTTCACTTTTCAGTACAGAAGGAAGCGGTTCTGTAACTTTCCGTATTGACGGGGCAATGGCACAAAAAATTACAGAAGTTTCTTCCCGGTCAATCACTGCTGCACGGGATGTAATTTCATCTGAAACCGAAATACAGGAAGGTTTTTATGTTGATATTGCACTTAAAGGCGACTACACGGCACAAAAGACGATTCCTGTAACAGAAGGTGCTTCTGCTGTTTTTGAAGGGATTCCTGTTGGAGCAAAAATTTCAGCAACAGCAAGTGCGTATGAAATATTTCCGTATGAAATGGAAATACAGAAAATCCTTTTGCAAGCCTTTCAGCTGCCCTTAATCAGATTAATGAATATGCCGACAGCACGGTTAATTACACGATTGTTTTAAGCGGCGAATTTACTGCAATGTATGAAATGTCTTCCTCGCTTAACGGAAAAGCCGCATCAATTACATTAACAGGAAGGACTGGTAATACAGAAGATATTTTAAATGGTGCTATTGGCGGTAATAATTCTTATACTCTCAGTATATCAACAACAGTTCCTGTTATGATAACAAATCTTAAAATTACCGGCGGACAGGCTGGACTTTCATTAGGATATGATGAAGAAAACAGTGCAAATGTTGAAGTAAGTGTTACTCTCGGCGAAGGCTGTCTTGTTACAGATAACGGAAACAGTTCAGGCATTAATTTGAATGCAGGTACACTTATTCTCGATGGTGCAAGTATTACAGCCAACTGCTGCGAATACGGCGGCGGTGTTTCTGTTTCCGGCGGAAACTTTATTATGATAAGCGGTACAATCGGTGGCACCACAGAAGATGATGCAAATACTTCTGACTATCGTGGTGCCGGTGTGTATATTTCCGGCGGAACTTTTACAATGAAGGGTGGAACTATCTGCGGAAATAAAACTTCCAGTGGAAGTGGTGCCGGCGTATATGTAGGCTTTGAAAATGCCGGTTCAGATGATGAAACTTGTGGTACATTCATCATGGAAGGTGGTACTATCAGTGGTAACGAATCAGGAACTGCAGGTGGCGGCGTATTTGTAGATGGTTATGATTCTGATTCTGCCTTGACTGGAACCGTAACCTTTACAATGAGTGGCGGTACAATTACAGGAAATACAAATACTTCAACTTATGATGAAGGTGAGCGCGGCGGCGGAGGAGTTGCTTTATATGGCGAAAAAGCCGAGTTTATTATGGAAGGCGGCACAATCACTGCAAATGAATCAAGCTGCTACGGCGGCGCTGTAAGTGTAACCGGCGGTGCAAAATTTACTATGAATGCCGGAACCATCGGTGGCACAAGTTCTGCTGAGGGAAACAAAGTCACACTTGCTGGTTATTCCTCATACGGTGCTGGTGTTTATGTTGGAGACAGCGCAACATTTACTATGGAAGGAGGCAGTATTTCTTATAACTCAACAAGTTCTACTGGAAGCACAACAGGCGGTGGTGCAGTCTGTGCATACAGCGGCACATTCATAATGAACGGCGGTACGCTTTCAAACAACAGTTCAGCCGGCTCCGGCGGTGCGGTTTATATTGGTTCGACCGGAACATTTGAGATGACAGGTGGTACTGTGACGGGAAACAGCTGTGGTTCTGAAGGAAGCGGAAAAGCCGTGTATGTAAGGACTAACGGCAGCGACTCCGGCACACTTACTATGGGCGGAAGTGCAGTCATTGCAAGCGGAAATGATGTGTACCTTCCAAGCGGAGCAGTAATTACAATTACAGAAGCTTTTGACGGCGACATCGAAACAGCCGCAGTAATCACACCGGAAACATACTCGACAGACATAACCGTACTTGCAGCAGGTCTTGATGATGATGATGGTAATACTCTTGTTGAACTTGAATACGAATATGATGTGTTTGCCGTAACGCCGGAAGGAACGACTATCTATATAGTTTCCAGTGAAGGAAAACTAATTGTTAGTGAATAGAGACTACAGATAATGTAGTAATTACATTAAAAAAGAATTAGAATTTTAAGATTTTGTTTTTAATTAATTAGAAAAAAAATCGCCGGCACTACCCAAAGACAGAGCCGGCGTTCTAGTTAGCGCGGGTTTTAATGTTTTTTGCGAAGCAAAAATGCGAGCCTCGC
>NZ_JAZOUG010000174.1:0-2175 GCF_045657965.1 Treponema sp.
GAGCAGTTTCAGAAGCTTCAATTGATTCTTCAGATTCTTCCTCAACAAATTCTACATTGCTTCGGATAATTTTTGATACTTCCTCAAGTTCTTCTGCAGTAATACCTTCGATTGAATTGAGTTCACCGTTTTCGTATGCAACAATAAATTTTTCAATATCGTCGTATCCGGCTTCAGCAAGTTTAGCAGCAACTTCCTGATTAACGGCAGGCAAATCTGCAATAACAGAGATTTCATCCTGATCAACAGAAGCATTATTTGTGAAAAGCTCCTGAGCTCGACGGGTTGTAATTTCTGTAAGATCAAGCTCTGCAGCCTGTTCTTCTGTTTTAACATCGATACTCCAGTCACAAAGTCTGTTTGCAAGACGTACATTCTGACCGTTTTTACCAATTGCAACAGAGAACTGTTCGTCAGAAACGATTGCAAGAGCCTGTTTTTTTTCATCATCAAGAATTACAACACGATTAACCTCTGCAGGAGAAAGTGCATTCTTAATGAATACAACAGGATCTTCTGAATAGCGTAAAATATCAATTTTTTCGCCTTCAAGTTCGCGAATAACATTCTGAATACGCATACCCTTTGGACCTACACAAGAGCCAACCGGATCAACATCTTCTTTTGAAGTAGTTACAGCAATTTTTGTACGATAACCTGCATCGCGTACAATTTTTTTAATTTCTACAGTTTTGTCCTGAATTTCAGGAACTTCCAGTTCAATAATAGACTGAACAAATTTTGGATCAGAACGGCTCAAAACAAGCTGCAATCCAGAAGAAATACGTTTAAGGTCCACAATAAAAGCCTTAATTCTATCATTTTTCTGATAGATTTCGCGAGGAGACTGATATTTCTTTGGCAAAACTCCTTCAACTTTACCCAAATCAACATAAATATTACCATTGTATTCACGCTGATAGTATCCGATAATAATTTCACCAACTTTATCTTTATATTCGTTATAAAGCTTATCTTTAAATGACTCATTCAAACCTTTGTGAGTCTCCTGTTTACCTACAGAAACAGCAGAACGGTCAAAAGTTTTAGGGTCTACAATGATATCAATTTCATCACCAAGCTCACACTCTTCAGAAAGCTGTTTTGCTTCTTCCAGCTCAATTTCTGTTACCGGATCATAAACACCGTCAACAATTGTCTTTCGTGAAGCAACAGTAACATCTGACATATCATCAGCGAAAGTGATTACACAGTTATCAGCTGTACCAAAAGTACGCTTATAAGCTGCCCTTAAAGTGTTTTCGATTGTCTGTTTGACTGAATCCAGTGAAAAACCTTTATCCTGAGTAAGTTCACGGATTGCGTCTGCCATTTCTGACATACCTTAGTCTCCTATTCGACTGATTTTTGTACCAGTCTTATTTTTTATTATTTTATAAGTGAATAAATTTTGCTTTTGCTATATTTTCAAAAGAAATCGATTTTAATTCTACAGAACCGTCTTCTTTTAGAACTTCTAATTTAACTGATGATGAATCAGCTGATTTTAAAACACCGCCGACCCAGTCCGTAACTGTTTTGTCATAAACACGTATTTCACGTCCTAAAAACAATGCAAATTCTGCAGCATTTTTAATATTCCGCTCCATGCCTGGAGACGTTAATTCCATATAGGTATTGTCTGTTCCAAGCATCTCTTCAAGAGCCGGAAGCAAAATTTTATGAACCCTGGAACAATCATTTACACCAATATTAATATTTGAATCGATTCCTGTAATTGTTGCAAGAATCTGAGTAACTCCATTCTGAGGTGAGATTTTAAGCTCTACCAGATGAAAACCAAGTTGTCTGACAATTTTTTCACATTCTGTAAAATGCGGATACGAATTCAAAGGAATATATTCCATTAAATCTCCAGTTAACCTGATAAATAAAAATGGACTCGTTTTTGCGAGCCCATTTAAATATTTCTATTAAAATGTTGTATTATATTACTTTTTTTATTAATTAATGTCAATAAGCAATCATGAAGAATATATTTTTTATTTTTTAATCAAAAAAATTATTTAAATAAAAAAAAAGCCGGCAGCTACCTACTTTCCCCCTGAAAGGAGTATCATCGGCGTAAGGGTGCTTGACTTCCGTGTTCGGAACGGGAACGGGTATTACCACCCCACTATGGCCACCGGCATATAAAATACCAGAATAAAAAAA
>NZ_JAZOUG010000175.1:0-6586 GCF_045657965.1 Treponema sp.
AAGGCGTACAGCAGGCACTTCTTAAAATCATAGAAGGTACACAGGCTTCAGTTCCTCCACAGGGCGGCCGCAAACATCCTAATCAGGAAATGCTCCAGATTGATACATCAAACATTCTCTTTATCTTAGGCGGTGCTTTCGTAGGTCTTGATAAAATCATCGAACAGCGTATTTCTGCTCACTCACTTGGTTTTGGCTCAAATGTCGGAACTATGAGCGAAACAGAAAGAATGGAACTTTTAAATCAATGTACACCGGATGATCTGGTAAAATTTGGTCTTATTCCAGAACTTATCGGCCGTATGCCGATTTCTGTAGCTCTAAAAGAACTTACAAAACCAGACCTTATCAGAATTCTTACTGAGCCAAAAAATGCAATTACAAAGCAGTTTAAGGCTTCATTCGAAATGGACGATCTGGATCTGGATTTCACTACAGATGCACTTGATGAAATTGCAGAAACTGCAATAAAACAAAAAACAGGTGCCAGAGGTTTACGTTCAATTGTCGAAAAGCTTCTTATGGATTTAATGTTCGAAGCTCCAAGTGTAAAAGGCCGTAAACACCTTACAGTCACAAAAGAAATCGTTATCGGCAAAGAAAAGCCGAATCTCGATCAGCTTTTAATCGAACAGCAGACTGCATAAAAAAAAGCCCTTAAAGTAAAAACTTTAAGGGCTTTTTTATAAATAAAGTCTACTGAATATTTTCTTCGGGATAAATAAATTCAAAATCTTTAACAATTAAAGAAGCATTTTTTATTCCTTCAAAATAATCTCCGTGAGCACTTGAAGCAAATACAACATTAACATGAGTTATTTCTTCGTCTGCTTCAGCCTGAGTTACATTTTCAGGAAATTCATTTGCATTTTCAGGGTATTCTCCATACAAAAAATCAACTTCAAGTGTACGAAGACCGTTATCATCAGGCTCAGAAATTCTTGTTAAACAGTTTGTAATATTTTCGCTGTCAGTTTTTCCGATATAAGCTGCTGTAGCTACATATTTTCGGATAGTTTTTTGTTCTTCATCCAGGCTGCGGTTTTCCAGTGTTGCAACTAAAGAACATTCATCTCCAAGTCCGTTGTATGAAAACTTTACTTTGAATCCTGAAGGCCTTGCTGTAAAAGGAACTCCCCAGTCAATTAAAGCTTTTCCGTCTTTATCTGTAAAACCTAAAAGCTGTTTTAACCCCATTGTCCGGACAATTCTACCTGTAAATAAATTTCCGCTTGCGATGACGCCAAATACTTTTCTGGTTGTTAGCAGAGCGGCTGTACTTCCGTCTTGAAGGATAATGCGTTTTGTAGGCCATTTTGTACTTCCAGAAGCCGAAAATGCCGGATTTCCGTTATCCCAGCACAAAGGTTCTGTTCCCGGCATTTCTGTACATTCTTTAGTTCCAAATGTTAAAAATCCCGGAAGCCGTTCTGTATGCCACTGTGAAAAATCACTCTCCGGAAGCTGAGTTCTTTCTAAAGAATAAGAAAAAGAATTTGGTAAAATAAAAGAAAAAAATATTAATAATATAAAAAACCGTTTCATAAAAACTGCTTTAACCCTGTTTTGAGTATTTTTCGATTATAGATTTATAAACTTCTTCCATTTTTTTTACCGAAGTTGAAACCCGATACTGCTCTCCTTCTTCGATATATTTTTTTGAAAGGGAAAGTTTTTCTTCAGAATGTTCAATCCACCAGTCAATCCTCTCTGCAAGACTTTTTGCATTTCCTTCTTTAAACAAAGATTTTTCATCCAAAGCAAACTGAACTGTTGCGCTTTTTTTAGCATTTGAAATTACCGGAACTAAGCCGCAGCTGAACGCTTCCATGCATGCAATAGCTTCAATTTCAACATCTGAAGCATGTACATAAAGATCTGTTTCTGCAATTATTTTAAGAAGTTCTTCAGTTGTATAAAAACCGAAAACAGCCGGATTTTTTAGTTTTTTAGCCATTTTTTTATATTTTTCAGCATTCGGTCCCTGTCCTGCAAAATGAAGCTGAATTTTATCTGCATATTTTGAAAGTCCGGCAGCTTTTATGACAAGATCCTGTCTTTTTTCTGGAGAAAGCCGGCCTATCATTAAAATATTAAATTTACTATGTTCTACAGGCTTTTGCGGAACAAAAACCTCATCAACTCCATTTGAAATTACATGCAAATTTGCTTTATATCCGTTTTTTTTAAGTTCATCTGCTATAAACTGAGTAGGACAATGAATGTCATCAAACCGATTATAGAAATACTTGAACAGGAATTTATAAAAAAATCTTGCAGCAAAGTCAAACTTTCCAAGCCCAATATTGTAAGTGATATTTTCTGCCTGTACATGAAAAGCTGCAATGCACGGAATATTCATTTCACGAGCGATTTTTTCTGCAACACGTCCCATAGGGAAAGGAAGATAAAAATGAATAATATCAGCTCCGGTAAAAGCCTGACGGATTACATTTTCATCTGGACGGGCAAAAGTAATTCCCTGTTTATCTGCAAAAAAAGAAACTACAGGAACTTTCCATTTTTTAAGAATAAATTTATCAGGTCCGGGAATTCCTGCAGTTAAAATTCTTACTGTATGTCCAAGTTTCCTGAGGTTTTCAACAAATCTTCTTGCTGAAGCCGTAGTACCATTATTTAAATCATCAAAAGAGTCAATGACTAAAACGACTGTCATTTAATTATCCTTAATTTATTTTTTTTAATGATATTATCATTTTTTAATTAAAATTGTAATAATTATTATTGACTTTCATTCCGCTTCACTATATATTGTTTGGCGAAAAACTTATACGGGGGTGCACCGGTTTCGACGATTGTGATCAAGGCACTTACTGCATGTGGGAGTCGAGGTTCCCTAAACTGAGAAAACAATAACTGCAATTTTCGAAAGAAAAGAAGAAGAAGTTGAAGAAACTTCTTTCGCAGAAGCTCTCGCAGCTTAAGCTTGAGCCGGAACTTATGGGGTGCTGTTCCTAACTTCATATTTTCCGTCATAAACAGGGACTAGCCGCTCGTAATGCATGGTGTGCGTGCGGGACGTTTAATCATGATACGGAGAAGACGCTTGTTATGCTGCTACCTGCTCCCGACAACTACCTCGCATAACTAAACATGTAGACGTATTTGGCTTCCACTTTCGGACGGGGGTTCAATTCCCCCCATCTCCACTCCCCTTTCACAGAATGTATTGCTTTTCAGCAGTTGAAAACACATGCGTAATTGCAGCGGCAAGAGCGTCGGCTGCATGGTCGGGCTTCGGTTCTGTTTCAAGATTCAAAAGGATTTTTACATACTGTTCAACAGTCTTTTTATCGGCTGTTTTTGTTCCTGTTACAGCATATTTAATTTGATTAGGACGGTACATACATAAAGGGAGTGCCTGCTGTGAAAGGCACATTGTGACAACACCTTTTGCTTCAGCAACTGAAAGGGCGCTTGTTACATTTCGGGCAAAATAAAGCTCTTCCATAGCAGCCTGCTCAGGCTTAAATTCAAGCAGTACAGAAACAAGACGGTTATAAATAGCGAGCAGCCGAATCCCATGTTCTTCTGTCGAAGGTGTCTCAATTACACCATAGCTTACGAGACGAATATTATTTCCTGCTGCATCGATTATACCAAAGCCTGTATGAGCAAGCCCCGGATCAATTCCTATTACACGACGTTTTTGCATTATCTTCTCAATAAAAAAAAGCTACAAAAATCTGTCGGAGAATTTTGTAGCTTTCTATTAATTATTCTTCTAATTAGAATATATTGGCTTATGCTTCCGGGTCGAAGTCGTCCGGATATTCAACAGTTGTCCATACGTTCTGAACATCGTCATCTTCTTCAAGACGGTCGATAAGTTTCTGAACTTTGCCAGCTGTGTCTTTATCAACTGCTGTGTAAGCCTGTGGAACCATGGCAACTTCAGCAGAAAGAGATGTCCAGCCTTTTGGTTCAAGAGCTTCAACAACTGCAGTAAAGTCATTTGGAGCTGTTGTAACAGTGATAATTCCGTCATCTGTTTCAACATCTTCAGCACCAGCTTCAAGAGCTGCTTCCATTACTTCATCTTCAGAAACAACTTCTGCATCGTATTCGATAACGCCTTTGCGGTCAAACATACGGCTTACAGAACCTGTTGTACCAAGATTTCCGCCTGTTTTGTTAAAGATATTGCGTACATTTGCTGCTGCGCGGTTATGGTTATCAGTAAGAACTTCTACCAGAACAGCAACACCGCCTGCAGCGTATCCTTCGTAAACCAATTCTTCGAATGTACCGCCACCGAGTTCACCAGTACCCTTTTTAATTGCGCGCTCGATGTTGTCTTTTGGCATTGAAGCAGCACGTGCTTTAACAATTGCTGCACGAAGACGAGGGTTAGCATTTGGATCACCGCCGCCCATGCTTGCTGCGATAGAAATTTCTTTAATCAATTTTGTGAACAATGCGCCGCGTTTTGCGTCTGCTGCGCCCTTTGCATGTTTAATGGTCGACCATTTATTATGTCCAGACATGGAACACTCCTAAAAATAAGATTACAAAATAGAATAAGATAGAATATCACAAATTAAATTTTGTGTAAACTATTCACCTTATATTCCATAATTTACAACCCGAATTTTTTTAATGTATTTGCAGCATTTTTTGCTGCACTTGAGCTGTTTACAGCTTCACCAGCTTTATTTGTCACTGCTTTTTTTGCCGCATTTGATGCCGCTGACTTTAACTGTTTTTCAAGTTCGGCTTTTTTAGCTTCAAGCTGTTTATTAACCGTATCTGCAGCAGATTTTGAATCTTTAAGCTTTGAAGAAATATCACTAAACTGGCCTAACTGAGAATCAGCACCAGAAGTATATTCAGCAAGTTTTGATTTTAAATTTTCTTCAGCTTCTTTCTGAACGCTTCCCATTTCCTTTTGAACAGCAGATTTTAAAGCCTGTGCAATAATTTTATCAGCATCACAGGAAATATTTAAATCAAGCCCCTGCTTTTCATCAAAACCAGCTTTTGCCTTAACATTCATAGATTTTACAGCTGAAAGAGCATTTGAATAAATACGGTTTGCAGTTTCTGATGATACAGGAGAACTTTTAATAGTAACAGGATTCATGGCAAGATCAGCAAGTAAATCAAAACTATAGTCTGCTTCTGCAGAAAGACCGGCTACGATTGAAGTTGTACCGTTGAACGAAGGAACGCCCTGTGCATTTGAATCTTTTAACATATCAAGCGTGAAAGGAAAGTTATTTCCAGAATAAGTGCCTGAAATTAAAGAATCTTTGCTTTCAGAACGGGCATCTACTGTAAGAGAAGCATTATGTGTTCTTGAAAGTGCATTGTACACAGCCTTTGCAATCATAGGTTTGCCGACTTTATCCATATCACTTGAAATATTTGTAATCTTAAGATCCAGTGATGAGCCCTGATTTGAACCTGTACCATGTACATTTTCGATAAGGAGTTTTGGTACAGTATCCTTTCTCCAGTAAACATTTCTTCCGGCATAAAGTTTTGCTTCTTTACGGGCCTGAGCCTTAGCTTTTTTTACTGATTCATTTTTTGCTTCGGCATCTGAAGAAGAATTTGATTTCATTGAACCGGCATAGGAAACTGCCGTTTTAAGATATGGATAATATTTTCCAAGCAATGAGTAAGCAAACTCATCAAATGTACCTGAAACAAATCCTTTTGCTCCGTCTAAAGACAAATCCGGCAGGGCATTTTTAACCATATCAGTATCATTTTTAACAGCAAGTTCCAGTTTTGCCTTTGATTCTGCAACTTTTTTAGAATCAGATTCAAAAGAAGAAAGTGTAGAATCTACATCTGACTTTACTTTTTCGCCTTTCTCAAGTGCAGTTTTAATTTCAGAAATAGCAGCCATTATTTCAGCTTCAGTTTTTAAATTTGATACATTTAATTTGCTGAGTTTTTCAGAACTTGTTTTAAAATCAGAAACATTTTTCTGTATTTCTTCAGGCCTGTTTTTCCACTGCTCAACAGTTTTTTTAATATCTTCTTCAACCTCTTTTGCAACATTTTTTGTCTGAAGGTTTTCATCGATATTTTTCATAATCGTTTCAGGATTATATTCTGCAAGTTTCTGAACAATTGAATCCTTAGCCCCGGAAACAGCTGTACCGCGCTTAGCATTAAGTGAATCATAAAAACCTGTTGAATCAGATTTTTCTGCTTTTGCTTCAGCAGATTTCGGCTTAACAGGAAGTGCACCGCTTGTTTTACGCTGCGTATTAAGGGCAATTCCGGTTATTTCGATATTCTGTATGTTTAAGCGCGAACGCAAAAGCTGAGTTAAGTTAAAATCCAAATCAAGCTTATCAAACTGGAAAAGGTTTTTCATTGGATCGTCAGCATTTGCCTGAGCAAGATTATTGACGGTAAGCTGTGCAGCGAAAATTTCTACATTTACAGAACCAATATCGCATTTTGCCCCGAAAATTCCCTGCATTGCAGAACGGATTCCCCATTTTGCAACAGGATTTTTAAAGACAGTAACACTAATTCCTATTGCGGCTACAAAAGATACAACTGCTATAAAAGGAGCCGGTTTAAAGCGGCCTTTGTTCTTTTT
>NZ_JAZOUG010000176.1:0-5656 GCF_045657965.1 Treponema sp.
ATCAAAAAATAGTAAAAATGGGGTATAGTTTATAAAGGTTTTTTATTTTTATGTCAATATAGTCTTAATAAAAAATTAAAAAAAATGTTATATCTGTAAATAAAAGTGAAAAAAATCCCTTTTTTATTCCAATTATTTACAATTTGGATTTCATTTGTTATTATCTATATATAATGAAAAAAATACTTTTGGCTCCTTCTCTGCTTTCAGCAGATTTTTCAGATCTTGCTGGAGCTGTAAAAAAAATAGAAAATAACGGCGGTTCTATAGTCCATATTGATGTTATGGACGGTGCCTTTGTTCCGCAGATTACTTACGGACAGCCGGTTATAAAATCAATCAGAAAACTTACTGATTTGCCGTTTGATGTACACCTTATGGTTGAAAAGCCTGAACTTATGGTGGATTCATTTGCAGAATCAGGCAGTGACTGGATTACATTTCATTATGAATCTACTGTTCATATTGACAGACTTATCAATAAAATCCACTCGCTGGGTAAAAAATGCGGAATTTCAATTGTTCCTTCTACGCCTGTTTCAGTATTGTCTGAAATACTTCCTCAGGTTGATTTAGTTCTGGTTATGAGCGTTAATCCAGGTTTTGGCGGCCAGAGTTTAATTCCGTATTGTCTTGAAAAAGTAAAGGAACTTGAAAAAATCCGGAGTGAAAAAGATCTTAATTTTATGATTTCAATAGACGGCGGCGTAAACGAAAAAAATATTTCTAATGTTGCTTCGTCGGGAGTTGATATTATTGTTTCAGGTTCGGCTTTTTTTAATGACAAATTAAAATGGGAGCTTTAGTTTGAAAAAACTTCTTTGTTTTATATTTTTCAGTACATTTCTTTTCTCAGCAGTTTTTACACAGTCTGTTGTAAAAAAGTCTGAATCTGAAAATGAAAATTTAAAACAGGGATGTGAAGCATACAAAAATGAAGACTGGCTTTCTGCAATATTCTTTTTAAGAAAAGTTGTTTCTCTGCCGGGAAGTGCCAGTGATGAAAATATATTCATGCTTATAAAAAGTGAACTGTATGCCGGTGAATATCAGCAGGCTCATGCAGACTGCGAACGCTTTCTTGAGCAGTTTTCGTTCAGCCCTTATCGTGAATATATTCAGTATCAGAATGGCCGTATCTTACATCTTCTTGCCCGTAATGAAGATGCAGTTCTGGCTTTAAGTGATTTCTGTCACCAGAATCCTGAAAGTGATTTGTATCCGCTTGCTTTATTCTGGATTGCAGAGTGCTTTTATGATGAATACAATTTTGACAATGCACGGGGTTTATACCAGCGCGTAGTTTCTGATTATCCTGCCTGTGAAAGAGCTCCAAATGCCCAGTATAAGCTTGATTTAATAGAACGGCGTGAACGTGAAGAAAAGCTTTTGTATTTATTAAAGGTTATTGGCGAAGAAAATCTTTCTACCCGCGAAGAATACGAACGGCAGCTTCGTGTTTATCAGCTTGAAGATCAGCTTGGTGTAAAAAAAGAACTTATCGATGCCCAGGCAAGAATTGCAGAACTGGAAGCTCTGCTTGAAGAAGCAGGCGGCCTTGTTTATGTTTATGATGATGCAGATACAGCAGGTACTGATGATACAGTAAAAAATTCTGTATCTCAGACAGAATCTGCTAAGTCTGAAGTTTCTTCAAAAAACAAGTCTTCGGATAATGCAGCTCAGACTTCTTCTTCTCAAGCTTCTGCAAATCAGAATAAGCCGGTTAATATAATTCAAAATGTGAATGAATCTTCTATCCGAGTAAAATCAGGCAGTGCAAAATCTGCAAATAAATCAAAAACTACTGGTTCAGAGGCTGAACTTCAGGCCTTGAAGAGGAAATCAAAACAGCTGCAGTATCTTATTGAAGATCAGGCTGAATAAGGCGGCAGAAAATGAAAAAAATAATTGCAAATTTAATTCTTTTTACGGCTTTTTGTTCTGTTTTTGGCGTTGATAAAGAAAAACTTAAAGAAAATCTTTCAAATTCCCAGCATCTTACTGAACTGATGATGGATGAAGAATATGTAAAAAAACAGAAAGCCATTGCTGAAGAAAAAAAAGCAAAAAAAGAAATTGAAACTGAACTTACAGATGAGCTTTTGGGCATAAAATATCATGCAGAAGATTATCATATTCTCAAGAAGAATTTTTTAAGGGTAGAATTATCCGGACCAAAGGGAAATTTTAATATTTTTGCACAGAATGAAGATGATGAATCCGCTTTGTTTTCTGTTGTAGATTCATTTGCATCAACTTCCTTTTATGTAAAAATTGACAGAAAAATTTACCGCTTAAACGAAAATAATGCCGTTAAACGCGAAATCCGCCGGCTTTCATCTGATAATGAAGCGCAGATTTCTTACATTGTTGATAAAACTGTAAGAGTTACAGTTGATTTTACTCTAATTGCAAGCCGGCCGGATCATGATGAAGACATCGTTCAGATAAAAGTTTATTTAATCAATCTGACAGACAAAAAAAAGTCAGCAGGTTTACTTGCTCTGCTTGATACCTGGTGTGGAGAAGGCGTTGAACCTCATTTTACAACTGCCGCAAATAAAAAAATCAGGTATGAAACTCAATTTTCTGCTGAAGATATGGAAACTCAGCGCTGTATAAATGTTTCAAACAAAAAAAATAATTTTCAGATTCTTCTCAACGGCAATGGAATTACACCTGTAAAATCAGTTACCCTCGCAAATGTTGACATATTAAAAAAAATGCTCTGGAACGGCACTTTTGTAAGTAAACGCGGTTTTTCGAACAATCGTGCATACGCAGATTCTGCAGTTATGATTGTCTGGGACGACATGACTTTAAACGAAAATGAGTTGAATCATATAGATTTTTATATTGCTGCTTCCAATGACGAAGAACTTCCGTATGGCTTACAGTATATTGACGGAATCGAAGAGCCGGAAAAGGAAATTAAAAAAGAAGCTGTAAAAACTGCAGAAAAAAAGCCTGCAGAAAATAAAATTAAAGAACCCAAAAAAGAAGAAAATAATGACAAACGTACTGATGTTGAATTTATTGTTCCTTCCGTAAAAGCCTATCAGCTTGATCCTGTATACATTCAGTCACTTATCGATAAAATTGACTCTTTACAGTCTTCTTCTGATGCAAATCCGGCAGAAATTCAGCGGTTAAATGCAGAATTAGATGCAATTTTAGAGAAATTGAGGCAGCACTAAAAAATGAGCCGGACAGTTTTAGAAAAAGCACATTCGCTTTTGCAGCGCAGAAAATTTTCTTATACAATTACTCTTCTGGAGTCTGGAAGAAATCCCGAAATCTACCGGGAAAATTTTGACTATTTTTTGACTGCCGGGCTGGCCTGTCTTTATCTGGGAGATACAGGAAGTGCAGGTGCATATTTTCAGCGGGCACGCCATATCAGAATGACCGATCCGACTTTGCTTTGTGCCCAGGCAGCACTTTTTTTGCATCGGGGAAATACAGACCGTGCAATTGAATATTATCTTGATGTTCTTGATTATGATCCTGGTAACAAAACTGCCTTAAATGCAATGGAATTTATAAAAACTCATGGTTCTTATGATGAAGTGTGCAAAGCTGTTGATACAGGAGAAATAGAAAAGTTTTATCCTCCTTTGGGAATAAACCCGGATACAATAAAACGAATCCTGCTTTCAGTCCTTGCAGGAATTGCTCTTGCATTTTTAATAATAATTTTCAGCGATCTTTTTAAAAGAGCCGGAAATATCCGTCTTTCTTCAGGAAAGGAAAGGGCTGATTTAAGCGGGCTTTTTCTCACAATCGAAGAAATTAACGGTGCAAAGGGCGATGGTTTATCAAATGACGAGTATAAATATAAGCTTACACCGGCACAGATAAAAAAATCCTATTCACAGATAAAGGTGTACAGTACAGATTACCGTGAAAATGCGGCACGTGTTGAAATTAACCGGCTTTTAAATTCAAATGCTGATGAATACATGAAGTCAAATTTAAAAACTCTGCTCAGTCATTTTTCTGAGCAGACATTTGATTCTCTTTCTAATTATTCAGATAATGTTGAGTATGTTGATGTTGCAAAATCTCCTGATTTATATCTTGGCTGTTATGTTGCATGGTCAGGAAGAATTTCAGATCCTAAATATGAAGGCGACTCTTACAGCTGTAATCTGCTTGTAGGTTATCAGACCATGGAACGGCTTGAAGGAGTTGTACCGGTGTTTTTTGAAGCTGCTCCCTATCCTGCCATAGATAAAGAACGGGCAGTTACAGTTTTAGGACAGATTCAAGTAAAAAATGGTAAGATTATGCTGAATGGCAGGGCAATTTATCAGCAGATTAAACAAAATTAAAAAAAATTGAATTTTTGTTGCCGAAAAATTACAAATTCCGCCTATAACTAGGTGGGTGGGAAATAAAATTATAAAGGTGGATTTCTATGGCAGAAAAAACACAGCAGCTTCCGGCAGATATGTCGGAAAAATTAAAGGCACTTGAAGCTGCCCGGTTACAAATCGAAAAACAGTTTGGTGCAGGTTCTTTAATTAAACTTGGAGCACAGACTGATCTTACTGGTGTCGATGTAATTCCGTCAGGTTCTATCCTGCTTGATGAGGCGCTTGGGGTCGGCGGTTATCCTCGCGGCAGAATTATCGAAATGTATGGTCCTGAAAGTTCTGGTAAAACAACTCTTGCTCTGCATGCAGTTGCTGAAGCTCAGAAAATGGGAGGAATTGCAGCTTTTATCGATGCAGAACATGCTCTCGATCCTGTTTATGCAAAAAATCTTGGTGTTGATATCGATAACCTCTGGGTTTCTCAGCCGGATAATGGTGAACAGGCTCTTGAAATTACAGAAAATCTTGTACGCTCCGGTGCAGTAGATATTATCGTAGTGGATTCTGTTGCAGCTTTGACTCCTCAAAAAGAAATTGAAGGCGATATGGGAGATTCCATGATGGGCTTGCAGGCTCGTCTTATGAGTCAGGCTTTGCGTAAACTTACTGCAATCGTTGGTAAATCAAGATGTATGATTATCTTCATCAACCAGATCCGAATGAAAATCGGTATCATGTTTGGAAATCCTGAAACTACAACCGGCGGTAACGCACTTAAGTTCTATTCTTCTGTACGTCTTGAAATCCGCAGAATTGAATCAATCGAAGGAAAGGGCGAAGAAGATGCTGTCGGAAACCGTGTGCGCGTTAAGGTTGTAAAGAATAAGGTTGCGCCACCTTTCCGCAAAGTTGAACTTGATATTTACTTTGGTAAAGGTATTTCTGCTACTGCTTCTCTTCTTGATTCCGCTGTTAAACACGGAATTATCGACAAGCGCGGTGCCTGGTATACCCGTGGTGAAGAAAAGGTTGGTCAGGGTAAAGAAAACGCAATTAACTTCCTTAACGAAAATCCTGATTACGCAAAACAGGTTGAAGCTCAGATCAGAAATGAAGTCTTCCCTGGTCAGATTCTGCGTACAAAGGAAGGTGTTGCCGTTTATCCTGAACAGGAAAAAGCCGTAAATGATGCTAAAAAAGCTGCTGAAAAGGCTGCAAAAGAAGCAGAAAAAGCTGCAAAAAAAGCAGAAGCTTCTCACTCTGAGCCGGTCATTCCGTCTGCAGCAGACGCGTTGTTCTAATATATGTTTGCTGTTTAAGTCGGAGGCCAAGCG
>NZ_JAZOUG010000177.1:0-4729 GCF_045657965.1 Treponema sp.
GGAAAATAATAAATAAATCTATTTTATAGATAATAACAATATTTTGTATACTTTTAAGTATAATTTAAAAATTGACTTTCAGGTGGGAAATTTAAACGTAGGTTTATATTTCCTAATTAGGAAATAGCCTGCCGGTGGCAGGTTATCGTATCTAAAAAATGGAGGATATATGAAAAAAACAAATCTTAAATCTTTGTTTGCTTCTATTTGTGCATTACCATTGATTTTTGGCGCTGCTTCTTGTAGTGACGGCAGTGACAGTGGAAACAGCAGTGCAAATACTGGCAGCAATAATTCTTCAACTGAAACACTTGCAACCGGCGGCAACTACTCTGTTCTCGCTGACGGAACAAGTGCAGGAAGAAAGGCAGTAACCGCTTCCTCTTCTGCAGGAACTATCACTCTTACAGTTGGTGAATCTTCTACAACCTATTCAACAATCGCCGCAGCTCTTACTGCTGCTGCAAGTGCTTCTGGTGACTGCGTTATCACTCTTGGAACTGGTACTTACGAAGAAAACGGCCTTACCTATTCAGGAAGCAACAACCTCAAAATCTCAGGTCTCGGCTCTGCTGAATACGGTCTTGATGTCGCGATTTATGGACAGGGCTCTGATACATCTTCAGAAAAAGGCCGCTCAACATTCGCAATTGCAGGCTCAGGAAACATCACTCTTGAAAACCTTACAATCAAAAGCAGCCGCGCAGAAACTGAAGGAACTGCTCAGGCAGAAGTAATCGGTACAGACGGAACAGGTAACCTTGCTGCTTACAACTGTTCTTTCATCTCTGGACAGGATACACTCCGCACCGTTGCAAAAGCATGGTTCTATAAGTGCTACATCGAAGGCGATGTTGACTTCCTTTGGATGGAATACACAAACGGTGTTGCAGCCTTGTATGAAGAATGTGTAATCCGCGCAATCGGAACCAGAACTACTAAAGCTTACTTTACTGCTCCTCGCCTCGGCCTTACTTCAAAGGTCGGAAAAGGTGTCGTAATCTACAACTCAACTCTTGAGGCTGAAAGCGGACTTGAAAAGCTCTACCTCGGACGAAATCCTTGGTCTTCTTCCGCAATGAGCGACTACTACGAGCAGGTTGCAATCATCGGCTCACAGCTCTATCTCGCTGACGGCGTAACGCTCAACTCCGATGTTTGGGGAAGCGCAGCGAACGGAACCTCAGACCAGAAATACATCGGTTTCAAGACAGACGACTATTTCCCTGCGGGAACATACGGAACACGTATCGGCTCATCATTCATTGCAAAAGAATATGCTGGCCGAGAAAACATCCTGAACCGCGTTATTGTAGTAGCATCAAAGAAATTCCAGAAAGATGTAGACACCTACTGGGACATCGCACAAGTTATCAGCGACAACGGCTGGACTGTAACTGCAGACTCTTCTTCTTCACTTCTTTCAGGCGAAACAGACCCGAGCGAAACTTCCAAGACCTACACGCTCGATACAGAGTCTGTTGATGGACTTACTTGCAGCGGATTTGCCCTTGAATCAGGAAAATCACACTATGTCGGACAGAGCGGTTCGACAATCACATTCCCTGTAACAGGAAACTGCGTTGTAACAGTGACCGGTTACTATAAGGGAGAAGGAACGATTCAGGCAGGAAGTCAGGGAGCCGCTCTCTTCAACTTCAACAACGGCTCAACAAGCAAATACATTGAGAAATCTTACAGCGTATACTCTGGTGCTTGCGATGTAACAATTACTGCAACTGCTACAACTTACATTACAAAAATCGTAGTTGAGTATGATGATTCGCTTACATTCACACCTGTTTCTTCAATCACAGTTTCTGCCGCTGATTCAAGCGTGGATTCAAAGAAGACTTTGCAGTTCTCTTACACATTGAATCCGAGCGAGCCTACGAACGACGATGTCGTATGGTCAATCACTTCCGGAAGCGATGTCGCCTCAATCGACCAGGCAGGTCTTCTGACAGCCGGAAGCGCGGACGCAGACACAAGCGTCACTGTCCGTGTAACTTCATGCGATGCAAACTCAGTATACGGCGAGGCTACTGTTACGGTGAAGAAACTTGAGGCAAGCGCATTTGACATCAGCTGGCTGGACAGTGATGCACACAGCGATGTTTCTAATGTAGCATGTACTGACGGAAATGAATCTATTGCAACAGGTAGTGCAGGTACACTTTCAAGCGGTACTGTCGGTGATACAAGTTATGGTTCATGGCAAAAGAATTCTTCTAAATGGGGTTCTGCAGCAGGCGGTCTTTCATTTGTAACTACTGCTGCTTCAGCTGCTGGTTGGGATGCAATCTATATCGACTTCCCTGTAACCGCTGTAACCGCTCTTACGATTGAGAATGTAAAAGTGACCTATGGTTCTCACGGAACAGGAAATCCTCTCGGTCAGATTTCGTACTCCCTTGACAACGGTAGCACATTTAACACGATTGCAACTGATGAAAGTGACAACCGTAACACTACAAATAGCTACGACACAAGTGTAGCACTTGCTGCTGGCAAAACTGCCATTATCCGCGTTGCACTCGGAAATAGCACTGCCGGAAAGATTGCTTCAAGCAAATCTCCGACAATCTGCACGGTTACTGTCAGCGGTTCTGCCGCCGAGTAATCCGCAGTAATCTAATCGAGCACATTTAGCCCGGTTTTTCCCCCGCCCGCCATGCCTTTGCGTGTGGTGCGCGGGGGATTTTTTTTACTCATTCGTTGCTTTTATGATTTCGTTTACATTTGCAATTATTGCCTTTGCAATTTCAGGCTTATTCATTGTATAAATATGAATTCCCCGGACGCCATTTGAAATCAAATCAATAATCTGGTCTGTTGCATAAGCAATTCCTGCCTGCATCATTGCTTCAGGTGAATTTCTGAAACGGTCACAAATTGCAAGAAGTTTTCGTGGAATGTATGCATTTGATAAATCTACCATGCGTGTAACCTGATTTGAATTTGTAATCGGCATAATTCCGGCCAGAACCGGTACATGAATTCCAGATGACTGAAGGCGATACAAAAATGAATAAAGCATATCATTGTCAAAGAACATCTGTGTTGTCAGAAAATCAACACCGGCTTCAACTTTATGCTTTAAATTGTCTATATCAGCATCACGGCTGCTACTTTCAGGATGACCTTCAGGATAACAGGCACCGCCAACACAGAAACCTTCTTTTTTAAGAAGCGAAACCAAATCTGAAGCATGCACAAAACCGGACGGAAAAATATTTTCACCTTCTACTGCATCTTTTGGATAATCACCACGCAAAGCAAGAACGTTTTTAATATTTTTTTCTTTCAAACCATTGATAATATATGTTAAAGCTTCTTTTGTTGAACGCACACAGGTCAAATGCGCAAGAGCTGTAGTACCATTTTTTTCGATTTCTGAAGCAATTTCGGTTGTATAACTTTGTGTTGTACCGCCTGCCCCATAAGTAACGCTGATAAAATCTGGATTTAGAGATGTGAGTTCAACTGCAGTTTTTTTAATTGATTCCAGAGCCTCCTGTTTTTTTGGAGGAAAAACTTCAAATGAAAGGGAAACTTTTTTACTGTTCAATATATCTACAATTTTCATAGGCTGATTATATCATAAAAAAAACCGGCAGTTAAAGTGCCGGTTTAAAACTTTATTCGTAGATAAATGTTTCTTTTGGACCGTCGATGCGTACATTTTCGAATTTGGCACCAGGAGCATTCCTTACTCGGAAGCTCTTTACGGTTACTTCAGGCAATCCGTAGAACATATCACTTTCCATTGGAGAGCGGTCAGAACTTTCGTCTGTGGTAAAATGGCAGTCACGGATTTCAAGGTTGTCAATCGGCATTTCAGGAAGACCTACGATAAAACCTGCACTCGCCTTGCAGTTTTTGCCTGTACAGCCGATGATTTTTACATCATGGATGCGTGGTGTTTCGCTTGTGACAGGCTGTTTTTCCAAAGAGAAAAGCGGCGATTTAGTATCTGTGATTCCGCACTTGTAGTACATGTTCATCGCGATTGGACAGAGAGTGTCGTCCATTACCAAATCTTTGAGTTCGATGTCGTAAAGGTCACCACCACGACCGCGTCGGCTCTTGATTCGGATACCGCGGTCAGTTCCGCTCAAATCGCAGTTTTCCGCATGAACGTGCTGAATCCCTGCAGCAGTTTCTGAACCTAAAACGATTCCGCCGTGTGCAAAGCGTACAGTGCAGTCTTTAATTGTAACATTTACAGTAGGCTTGTTTACGCGGATTCCGTCAGGACCAGAGCCTGATTTAAGACAAATGCCGTCATCGCCGACAGCTACATAGCAGTTTAAGATTTTTACGTTTGTACATGAATCAACGTCGATTCCGTCAGTATTTGGAGCCGAGTAAGGATTTTCGATTTTAAGATTCTGGAGTGTGAGGTCATCAACATAAAGCGGATGAACTGTCCAGAACGGGGAATTTTTAATTGAAACGCCTTCTAAAGTAACGTGCTGGCAGTTAATAAATTCAACAAGACATGGACGCAAAAACTGTGTTTCACGGCCACCGCCGCCGCCAGCCTGATTTTCGTAACCAGGGTTCATTTTTGCAAGTGCAAGTTCATAAGGTTCAACAGGGCGTGCCTGTCCGGCATCTTTTTTTGCTTTTTTAAGCTCCCACCATGAATTACCGTTGCCATTGATTGTACCTTTACCGCAGACTTTTACATTTTTAACATCGGCAGCGCGGAGAAGAGCATGCA
>NZ_JAZOUG010000178.1:0-6960 GCF_045657965.1 Treponema sp.
AAGAGGCACTCACAGATGTTATTTGTAAAACCTGGTCCGGCAAAACTGTAAAGGAATACAAAAAGTTTAAGGGACTAAAAAAAGAATCTCTGAAAGACAACATGACCAATATTGAACTGGTTTTGAATATGCTCGCTGAAGTTTCTGCTTCAACCATTACAGAGGTAAAGAATCCGCAATCTTTTGAGGAAAATGTGCAGTGTGCGCATGATGGAGGAAGTGTTGCAGCAGTTGCTCGCCAAGGTCTTGAAAAGGAGTTGGGGAAAAGCGTAATTTCGCCGCTAAATGCCGAAGACACTCTTTTAGAACAGACGAAGAGAATCGAAAAGAATTAATTTGTAAGTACATTAAAAATCTTAATTTGATGGGAGAAAAATATTAAAATAGAACTATGGGAATGCGAAGATTATTTATTATCAGAAAGGATTTACACCTTTCTGCAGGGAAGCTTGGGGCAATGGTTGCGCATTGTGCAGAAGGATATTGGATCTGGCTTATTCGTAAGAATCTTACAGACCAGAACGGAACAGTCCATGTCTCTTTTGACCTGGATCGTAAAATATATAACGATTATTTGAATGGTCGTATCACAAAGACAATCTGCGAGGCAAAAAATCTGAATAAACTGTTTCAAGCTCGTGATATGGCGTTGAAATTTGGATTGGTCGAAAATCAAGATTTTGGAATGATAAACGATGCCTGCCTTACAGAGCTTACTCCCGAATGGGTTGATGAAAATGGCGAAGGCCGCTGCACTGTGGGAATCTGGTTTAAGCCTCTGCAGGATGATGTAGCTCATAGCATCAGTAAGAAGTTTCAGCTGTATAAGGATTAAATTACCAGATCTTTCCCCTGTTCTTTTTAATCTCGCTGCGGATTTTCTTCAACTTTAATTTGCGCTCTTTACTGGCTTTGGTCGGCTTGGTTTTAATTCTCTTTTTGGGAATAACCAGAGCCTGCAAAATCTTGTTTTCAAGGCGGGAAAGTGCAATTTCTCGATTTCGTTCCTGGTAGCGTTCATCATTAACGTCAAGAAAAAGACAGTCTTCTTTATTGATGATGGTAGCCAGTTTTGAACGAAGACGAATAACTTCTGCATCTGTAAGGCCGCCAAGCGATGTAACAGGAACAACAAGATGAACTTTTGTATTCACCTTGTTTACGTTCTGGCCGCCGTTTCCGCCGCTACGGGCAAAAGTCATTTGAGAATTATTGATTATGGATTCGTGAAGCTTTGCGCGATTCATTGTTTCTATTGTAGTCATTTCTTTAGGAATTCTCAATTTTACTCAATATTTCTTTTAAGTTCATAATGCGAAAATTATTAGCATCCACACAAACATTGATATACTTTGCTGGATCCACTTTCTGCTTTGGGTAATGCGTGTTGTATTCTCCAGTAAAATAATCTTCAGTCACCATAGTATCATGAGTATGGCCGTGAACATTTACAAATGAACTTTTAGAATCGATAAATACAGGTTCATGCGAAAGCACAATATTTTCAAACTGGAAAGGTCCTTTATAAACTTTATCAAAACCAAGATGCTCGAAATACTCTATATAATTTGAAAATGTTTTCTTTTTTGCTCTGAGATCATGATTTCCAAGAATTAAATTCATCTTTCGATTTTTCTTCATTCTCATTATGTCATTCATAATCCGGGATTCCTCGAGCCATAAATTCAAATAGACATCACCTAAATTCCAAATCAAACAATCCTCCGGAAGTGCATCAAATTTTTTAAGTATAAACTCATTCATTTGAGAACAGCCTTCCGGGGAATAATCAAATTGACGATTGCAATACTTGATTATATTTGTATGATACAGGTGCAAATCGCTTGTAACAAAAATATTATCAGGTGAATATCCCTGCAGAAAATCCTCTTTTGTTATCTGATTCACACTATTTCTCCAATAAAAACTCGTCCATACGTTCCGCATTGCCAGTATCCTCATCAGGATAACCAACCGGATTTAGCTTCAGATGAATTGTCCTTCCATCACCTTCTACTAGATCCTTAGTCCGAACAGAGTGAGTATGGCCTGCAAGCCAAATACAATTATCTTTCAGCTGGTCCAGATATTTCTGCCCGTTAAAATAGAAAAAGGTTGTATAAATATCATTTTTATAAATCTCCTCAACTCCAAAAAAGAGCGGAATGTAATGAGTCATTATGATATCAGGCTTTTGGGACCCCACGTAATCAAGTTTCTTCATTTGAGAATCAAGAATGTCTTTGTGAACATTTCCCATGTATTCCCAGTGACGATAATCAAACCAGTCTCTCCAGTGGCAAAGAAATTTTGCCATATTTCCTTCTGGTTCCGGTTCAATTTTATACGCCCAGCAGAAATCATTAAAAGCCATTGTTCCACCAAATTTTACGCCTTCAAATTCTTCAACATCTCCATCCAAAATAGATACATTGCCAAGCTTCGATATTTCAGCTTTCAGAAAATCAAGTTTTGGTTGAGTTTCTGTAAACGGATTATTTCGAAAATAGGACAAGTTCCCAACTGTCAAATCATGATTCCCAAACACTACAAAAATCTTTTTGTAACGTGGTGAAACCATCTTGTAAAATTCAACAAACAGATTCGGATCATCACAAGTATCTCCTGCAACACAAAGGACGTCCGCTGGTTTGAGAGCATTGTTTATGTAGTTTTCTAGACTCACACGATGATTTATGTAATGATCAACGTGCAGGTCGCTTGTCATGTAGATTGTCATTTAGTTAGCTCCTTTAATTTAATTGGGGGCGTTGCGGGGGTGTCCCCCGCAGAGAGGATAGCCCGCAACAGCGTGCGGACGTAAGGGGAGACTTCCCCTTTCTTATTTCTGCCTCAAAAGATAATCATTATTAATCACCTTCATTGAAAGCGAACCTTCCAGGATTTTGCTGTACACAGGTTCAATCGGCCTGATGACAATTCCTTCCTTGTGATTTCCGCTGGCGTACTTTCCTTTAGCCCTTTCGATGAACTCAGCCACAGTTTTGAAAGGAAGTTCGTCGCCAGTCTCCTCAACAGGAACCATGCTTAAGCCGGCAGTTTCACAGAAAGACTGCATCTCCTTAAGACCAAGCCTTTTTCCCTGATCCATATCACGCAGAGTGAAAACGTACCATTCGGCAGTTACAAGCTTAAGAGGATTTTTCTGTATACCTTCGCCACAGAACTCACCCTGAACCGCTACATTTTTCAAGCCGACAGCCTCAGCACCCTTCTTGATTTTCTCAATAACTCCATGCCTGTGGACGAACTTCCATGCGGGGCTGGTCTCATCATCAGCAATTTCGTAATTCCTTGAGCAGACACCAAAATCACCGTCAATCAGATACATGGTCACGCTGGTTCCATCCATCTTGGTTGAAATGTAATAAGGCACACCCTTGAACTCGTCAATCAATCCAGGTTCCGCCTGAACTCGGATTTCGTCAGTCTTTGGAATGCCGTGTGGAAAATCCCCGATAACCCGTCCGCTACCAGTGGCAATTTCTGCAACTTCCCATTTCTTTACACCAAGCTGTTCGCTAACAATATCGCCAGTCTTCCAGGCAACGCCATGAAGCGGTTCGATTCCATCCAGAATTGAAAGCGGCAAAACAAGTCCCTGTGAAACCTGTCCACGGAAATTTCTTGTCTTCATCAAAAATCCTTCACCGTTCAAATCGTTGCTTCTGTAACATCCGTCTCGCAAAAACTCAAATTCCAGCTTTACCGGCAAAAATGCATCCACTTCGAAATAAACGCATAAATCGTATTTCTTAAACTCACCTTTTTTGGCAACACATTTCCATCCCAAAACGGAAACGACTTCTATCCTGTCAGCCCCTTCTATCGGCTGTACGTCCCAGATAGTCTGGACACTTGCTAATTTTCTCATGATATTTTCCTTTGATTACAATAAGGGCGTAACGGAACCCTTTTTTATTTGGTAGCGATGTTTTAATTGTATGATTGGATTTTCAGTCTGTCTGTAAACCATTAATTTAAAAAGATGGCTTACAGACAGAAAAGATTAGGCACTCAGCCGCAATTTGCAATCGTTACAATTCTTGTTGCATAGCTTCTCAATCTTGTTTGAAACGCACGAAACTTCAATTTCAATCATGCGCTGGATTACAATCTCTTCGACTGAAACGTCAAACAAGTGGGCAAGCACAAGCAAGTTGTCGATTGTAGGAATAGATTTTCCGCATTCCCATGCATACACAGCCTGCGGATATTCAAAACCGAATACGGCCTGAATATCGTGAACAGTGTATCCACTTTTGATTCTGAGTGATTTGATTTGTACACCGGTTGCTTTCAGATCAACAACCGGCCTTTGAATAGTTACGGTCCTCATATGATTTTTCTCCATTAACAAAAACTCCATTATCTTTTATTGCCTGCCCAGGCATTTTGTAATTCCAAAGTGTGCGTAGAATCATTGCACGAGATAATTTTGTAATGTCAAATGTGTCTGTGCTCATTACGCACTCCTTTTATAAAAGATAATTTTTACGCCAACGGCGTATCGGGTTTTTGTCTCCGGTTTGCAAAACCATTGAGACACGGCGCTCGGCTTCTTAGGGCCAGCGACTTTAATTTGTGTTTTGTATTTTCACTTTAACAAATAAATTTTCATTTGTCATTAAAGTTGTAGTTTAAATTTCAAGCTCTTCACGAATCTCTTTCATCGCTTCATGAAAATCCTGAATCTTACCTTCCTCAATATCAGCCAAACCTTCAAGCAGATGATTAACAAGACTCCTATATGTTTTATACTCAGGAATATCTTCATGAACTTCCAAACCTGAAAAATCAACTTGCTTCAGAACATACAGTTCTTCAACATGACATTTATAAAGTTTAGATAGGAGATCAAAGTTTTCGATGCACGGAATATTCTTACACTTCTCATTTTCCCAAGCATAAATTGCTACAGGTGTCTCAAATCCGAATATCTCCTGCAGCTGCTTTACGCTATAGCCGTTTTTATTACGCAGTTCTTTTAAGAGTCTCGAAGTTGCTGGAATATCAACAACTGTCCGTTTTGTTGGTTTAAGTGAATAGGAATACTCCATAAGTTCATTATAATAAGATTTCACAAAAAGAATAGTAAACTGTTAGTTTAAAAAAAATTACTTCACAATATGCGAAAAAGATAGTGAAGTGAAATGAAGTAATGCTTCACTTTACTTCACTAAAAACTTCATTTATAGTAAAGTGGAATTAAGAGGTGCTTATGCTGATTGAAGAATTAATTCCCGGAATAAACATTGAAGATACTCAAAATGAGTTTAAAAGAATCATTGAAGAAGGAAAATCCGAAGATTCTGGAAAGTCAAAAGAGATTGGCTGGCTAAAAACAATTGCGGCTTTTGCAAATACATTTGGCGGCACTTTGTATATCGGAGTCGATAACAATACTCATAAAATAATTTCTTTGGATCATGATGCAGCTGATAAAACAATTTTGATGATAAACCGCCAGATTAAACAGAGAATTGAACCATCTATTTCATATTCAATAGATACCATCCCAATTAAAGAAGCGGAAAAATCGACAAGATATATTTTAAAAATTTCTGTAGAGAAAAATACAATACTGCCTGTCACTTTGCATGAAGAAAATCTCCTCGGAATCTATATTCGAAGTTACGGAAGTTCCCTGCTGGCTACTCCAGAACAGATTCGAGAATTAATTCTCTTAAGTGATAACAATCCTTTCGACCAGCCATTTACAGAAGAAATCTTTGATAAAAACAATTTCAAACAGATTTTTGATTTGTACAAAGAAAGAAATGAGTCAGAACTTACAGAAAAAGCTTTAATTTCCGCAGGCTTTATTAATTCAGACAAAAAACTTTCTAAAGGAGCACAGCTTTTTTCTGATAATTACAAAAATGAAAGAACGAAAATTGTATGTACAGTTTGGCCAGAAATAACCAAAGGAAGTTCTATAGTCTTGGCTTCTGAAGAATTTGAGGGAAATCTAATTGATTCAATTAAGTTTGCAACTCACTTCATTCAGAGTCATTCTGTAACAGGATTTAAAAAGGTTGATGAAAGCCGTATTGATTATTTTTCATACCCGGCACGTTCTATTACAGAAGGTATCGTTAATGCTATAGCTCACAGAAATTACTTCATCCAGGGAAGTCAGATTGAAATAAATATGTTTAAGGATCGACTTGAAATCACTTCCCCAGGAGCATTGCTGGGCGTTGTAGCTTTGCAAAAAGAAAAGAATATTTCATCCATCATTCCTCGCCGACGAAATGAAGTTATCTGCAATATTTTGGAATATCTTCGCTATATGGAATCAAAAGGCTCTGGCTTCGATAAAATTGAACAGGATTATGCAGGTAAGGGAGAATCTTTCAAGCCGTTTATTTCTTCAAATGGCAATTCATTTACACTAACATTACCAAACCTTACATATTCAAATGGCGTTATCGATGAAAACTCAATTCCAAATATTAATGTAAATGGCATTGTTACAGGAAAAAATGACAAGGCAATTTTATCATTCTGTTTTGCAAAAGCCCATACAGCAAAAGAAATAGCAGACTATCTGGGAATAAAAGCATCTACATATTTTAGAAAAGAAATCCTCGATGTTTTAGTGAAGGATGGATTTCTTATTGAGAGTAAGGAAGGTAAAAGTTCTGAATATTTATCAAATCGAGAAAAAGTCTTTCCCGTATAACCATCTTCGGGCACTCAGCCCGAAGGCCTCATCTAATTCCCTAAAATTCACTCAAATTCAGACAAAAATCTACCACCGGGCTAAATCCCCGATGGCCGACAATTTAAACCAAAACTCTAACTTAAACTCAATTTTAAACTGAAATTTATTGTTGCAAACTGTGTTGTTTTTTGGAAAAAGCTGGTGCATAATGCAGAAAATGCAACATTCTGAAGTGATGTGATACTAGCGGGGACTATTTTGACCTTCTC
>NZ_JAZOUG010000179.1:0-20654 GCF_045657965.1 Treponema sp.
CAGCCGTTGTGACCGCCGAAGCCGAAGTTTGCGCTCATTGCAACATTTACCGGCATTTCAAGACCTTTGTTTGGTGTGTAGTCGAGGTCACAGCCGCCTTCTACATCAGGCTCGTCAAGGTTGATTGTTGCAGGAATGTATGAATCTTCGATTGCTTTAACACAAATCATTGCTTCGAGTGAACCTGCGTTTCCGAGACAGTGACCTGTCATTGATTTTGTTGAAGAAATGTGAAGGCCTTTTGCAGCTTCTCCGAATGCGAGGTGAAGCATTTTTGTTTCGCCAGAGTCGTTCAATTTTGTTGAAGTTCCGTGAGCGTTGTAGTATGTGACTTCTTCCGGTTTAACCCCTGCATCTTTCATTGCGATTGTCATACATTTTGAACCGCAAACTCCGTCCGGATTTGGAGCTGTGAGGTGGTAGCCGTCTGATGAAGCACCGTATCCTGCAACTTCTGCGTAGATTTTTGCACCGCGTGCTTTTGCGTGCTCATATTCTTCGAGAACGAGGATTGTTGAACCTTCGCCCATAATGAATCCGTCGCGTTTTTTGTCGAACGGGCGGCTTGCTTTTGCAGGATCATCAGCGTATCCAGAAGAAAGGGCGTGGAGCATGCTGAATCCGAGGTTTGCGTAACCACACTGAGTGCTTTCTGCACCACCAGCCAGAATTACATCGTAACGGCCAGAGCGGACCTGATCAAAAGCGTTACCGATTGCGTCTGTACCAGAAGCACATGCAGTTGCGATTGTGTGAGTTGCACCGTGAAGACCGAATGCCATAGAAATGTTTCCGGCTCCTTCGTTTGGAATGAGCATAGGAATTGTCATTGGTGACATTCGTGTCTGGTTAGAATCGAAATAAGCCTTCATTGTGTTTTCTGTAACTTCAAGACCACCGATACCGACACCGAGGTAAACTGCTGTATCTTCAAGAACTTCAGCATTTCCCATCAGTTTTGAATCATCAAGAGCCATTTTTGCAGCTGCAACAGCGTACTGTGTGTACAAAGCCATTTTGCGGGCAGCAGATGAATCCATATAATCGCTTGCGGTAAAATTTTTTACTTCAGCGGCATATTTTACCTTGAAGTTTGCATTGTCATAATGTGTGATTGTGTTGATTCCGCTTTTTCCGGCTTTGATTCCAGCCCAAGTCTCATCAACAGAATTTCCAAGTGGTGAAATACATCCCAAACCAGTAACAACTACTCTTCTCATAAATAACTCCTATTTATTATGACAAAATAACAGATTTTGTCATTTTGAGCAAGTACTGAGAAGAGATTTATTTAAATCAAAATTTCAGCAGTTCCGCTGCATCACAGGCTGGAACAGGTTTTGAGAAATAATAGCCCTGCACAATATCACAGCCTGCTTCCTTAAGAAGATCAAACTGTTCTTTTGATTCAACCCCTTCAGCAATACACGGAATATTAAATTTCTCTGCAATTGCAAGAATTACCTGTACAAGATACAGAGTTTTTTCGTCGTAAATTATTTTTCTGATAAAGCCGATGTCAATTTTTATCGCATCCACAGGAAGAGCTGCAAGCATATTAAGACTCGAATAACCGGAACCGAAGTCGTCCATTTCGACCTTAAATCCCGCTTCCCGCATTTTATTCACAGTATTAAGAAGAATGCCCATATCATCAAGACAGGCCGATTCTGTAATTTCAAGCAGAAATTCACCGGGTTCAATACCGTTTTCCTGTGTAATCTGCAGAAGATAATCGACAATTTTAGGGTCATGTAAATCAACACGGGAAACATTCACAGAAACAGGCACAGTTTTGCCTAAAAGTTCCTTCCATTTCCGCATCTGCACTGCAACTTCTTTCCAGACATATTTATCAAGCTTTTGAATCAGACCGTTTTTTTCAAACTGAGTGATGAAAAAATCAGGCTTCATTTTTCCAAATTCCGGATGTTCCCAGCGGACAAGTGCTTCAAAACTTGAAAGGGCCGGCTTTTCCCCCTGAATATTATATTTCGGCTGATAGTAAACCTGAAACTGCCGTTTATCAACTGCATCTGCAAAATCACTTAAAAGTCTGGCTTTTTTGATTTCATCATTATGCATTTTTTCATCATAAACAGCAAAAGATGATTCAAAATTGCCCCTGAGTGTATTACAGGCACAAAGCGCACGGTCAAAACTCTGCTGTGCTGATATGGAAGGAAAATCCCCGCGGCACACGCCCATTCTCACATTAATTTCGGTTTCTTTTAAAAGCTCTGAAAGATGCAGCTGAATGCGCGCAAGCAGTTCATCATAAGAAGAGTGCCATTCAAGATAAATATAAAAAACATCGGCATTATCGCGGCAGCCGATTCCATGCGATTCTTCAGCAAGCTTAGAGATTTCATCGGCGATTGTCTGAAGCAGGATATTTCCATAATCACGGCCATAAATCTCATTGATAAGATGAAAATTTGTAAGATTAAGAACAACGGAATCCATAATTTTATGAGGATTGCTTTCTTTTATCTGATTTGCATATTCATAGAAAAAATCTTTGGTGTACAGCTTTGTAAGAAAATCGCGTTCCGTAGATTTGATAAGCTTAATGTCTTCGGCAAGTGCAATCAAGTGCCGGACACGGGCAAGAATAACTTCAGGAGAATCATATGGCTTGGCCAGAAAATCAGATGCTCCCATCTGAAGGCTTTTTAGTTCAGCAGATTTATCACTCGTGAGCACTATAACCGGAATTCGCTCAAAATCAGGCTCAGAAGAAACCGCCTTCATGACTTTAAAACCGTCAGTTTCGGGCACAAGTAAATCAAGAAGAATCAGAGAAATCTTTACTTTCCGTTCCCGAAGTACCTCAAGTGCTTCTGAGCCGCTTTCAACGGTTATGACATTATAAGAGTGCGAAAGAATGTCAGAAAACATCTTCTGATTCACTTTTTCGTCATCAACTACGAGAACCGTACGTTTAAAATCTGTCCTGCTAGCCATAAGACTATTTTAACTCTGTTCCCTAAATTCCGCAAATTTTACAAAAAAAGCGGCAGAAACGCCGCTTCATTTTCAGAGTTTTAGCACCCCATGCCACCGTCTACACCGATGACCTGACCTGTGATATATGTACTCATGTCACTTGCGAGGAACAATGCTGCATTTGCAATATCCTCAGGTTTTCCGGCACGCTTTAGAGGCAAGCTTTCAACCCACTGAGCTTTCATGTCGTCTTTGAGAACGGCAGTCATGTCAGTTTCGATGAATCCCGGTGCGATTGCATTTACGCGCACTCCGCGGCTTCCGACTTCTTTTGCAAGTGCTTTTGTGTAAGCAATGATTCCGCCTTTACTTGCAGCATAATTAACCTGACCGCCCTGTCCGTGAAGACCGACGATAGAAGCCATGTTGATGATTGAGCAGCTTTTGTCTTTTGCACGAATCATGTTGCCTGAAACAATCTGGCTGATTAAGAATACGCTCGTAAGGTTAATGCGGATAACGTCGTCCCAGTCTTCTTTTTTCATGCGGAAAGAAAGACCGTCGCGTGTGATTCCGGCATTGTTTACAAGAACGTCAAAACAGCCTGCTTCAGCAAGAGCTGCCTTTACAACTTCTGTAACCTGCTCAGCATTTCCGACATCAGCATAAATTTCGTGGAAAGCAACTCCGTTTTCTTTTGCAAGAGCTTCAAGTTCTGCCTTGCCGGCGCTTTCTTTTGAACACAAGCCCCATACTTCGCAGCCGTTTTTCAAAAATGCTTCAACGATTCCACGACCGATTCCGCGGCTAGAACCCGTAACAAGTGCTTTTTTATCTTTCAACAACATAAATTTCTCCTACAGTGAATTAATTCCTTCGGCAGTGTTAACTGGTGTACATGCGAGAGTTGCGCCGAGTTCTGTCTGCCCCCAAAGACCGCTCAAAACTTTTCCTGGTCCTACTTCAAGGATTACCCATTCGTTGTCTTTGTCTTCGTTAATCATGTCTGCGAGGACTTTTTCTTCGTCAGTCCAGCGAACCGGGTGTGTAAGGTGGTCAACTGCACTTTCCTTTGCAGGAGCGCCTTCTGTTACTTTTTTGCCTGTAACATTGCTGAAAAGAGTGATTTTCGGGTCACAGAAAGTGTATGGTTCAAGAGCAACTTTGAAATTGTCAGCAGCACGCTGCATGAGAGGGCTGTGGAAAGGACCTGCAACGGCAAGTCGGACAGTTCTGCGTGCACCTGCTTCTTTTGCAGCTTCTTCTGCTTTTGTAAGGCCTTCTGCAGTTCCAGAAATTACAGTCTGTTTAACTGAGTTGAGGTTTGCAGCATAAGCTCCTTCGATTCCGTTTGCAATTTCTTCGACTTTCTCTGGTGGAAGACCCAAAATTGCGCTCATTCCTGGTGCGTTTCCTGCGCTTTCTTCTGCAATCTGCTCACATACTTTCTGCATGATTGAACCACGCTGGCAGACTACATTGATTACATCTTCAAAAGAAAGGATTCCTGCTGCATACAAAGCCGGGAATTCGCCCAAAGAGAAGCCCATTGCCGCACTCGGCTCGATTCCTTTTGATTTTAATGCTGCCATAACAGCAAGACTTGCTGAAGTGATTGCAAGCTGTGAATTGTCACTTCTGTTTAATTCTGCAGCTTCAGTTTCCCAAAGCAGTTTCGGAATATCTTTTCCAGTAATTTTTGAAATATCGTCAATGACCTTGCGGGCTTCCGGAAAAGCCTCGCAGACGTCTTTAATCATTCCCTGAGCCTGTGCGCCCTGTCCCGGGAACAAGAATGCATACTTCCTAGCCATGATTTTCTCCTTATTTTGACAAAAACTTAAAAAGTGTCATTTTCGATTATATTATAAGAATATAAAAAATTATTCAAGATACTCAAAATGCTGCCAGTCTTTTACGCCCTTCCAGTCACCGCCCCACTCAAAGCCGGCTTCCGTAAAAAGCTTATATGCCAAATCGTTGTGGTCGATTTTATACGGAAAATTTTTAGTGCGGTCAAGATAAGCTGCTCCATTAAACGGCTCAATATTCGGCTTTCCATTGACGGTTTTGTAATAGGGATTGTAAAGGGGGTTAATATCCACCGCCAAGCCCGCACCATGCTTTGAAACCGTGGTGGTGTACGAGATAAAGCGGAAATTGAAGCAGGATGAGTTGTTGTCGCTCATAGATTTTTCATCGTCAGCATCGTATTCGTCAACAAGACGGATTTTTTCGATTGGATAGTTCGCAACATACAAATCCTTAAAAATCCCCAGAAGGACATCCGCGATTTTGACATTGCAGACAAGCTCGCCTTCAAGAGTTGAGCCGTCAAGCGTTTTGTGAAGAAGATGAAGATAGCGGAGTTCCGAACGGGGAATCGTGCAGTTTTCCTTGTAAGACTTTCCCCACATTTTCGCAAAAAGAGAGTCAGAAATTTCTGTCACATAAAATGAAGAGTCAAGCTCAAAGTCCAGAGTTTCGCCAATTTTCTCGCCCAGCACAAAGTCCCCCTCGCCGAAGCACAGCCCCGAAAGAAAAATCATCAAAAAAAAGCCTGCAAATTTAGTTCTCACCCAAAAAGTATAACAAATTTTCAGATTTTACTGTAGAAGAATCAATCTTCATAGATCACGACTCCCGTGGTGTCCGACGCACGACATAATACGCAATGGAGGGTTCAGTATATGACATGGGAACGACAAAGAGCTTATGACTTCGATGATGGCCGTGCTGAAGGAAGTGCTTGCTTTGAAGGAAGAAGTTTTGACAGAAACGACAACACTTTAAGCTGTCAGATTTATCACCACAAGGAATCTGTAACTAACGCCATCTTTTTCTGCAATAAAGGTGGCAAAATAACATCCTACAGCCCAGTCGCTCACAGGAATTTGCCAAATTGACTGGCTTAAAGTCGTATCCCAAAGTACTGAAACAATATTCGTACTTAAATCACGCGTGCAGGCGATATTCAAAGTCACTTTGTCATATCCGCGATTCATCGCATCGGCTGAAAGTATAAATTTCAATCCCGCCGCTCCGGACTTGCTCACAGCAACAACAATTCCGTTCTCACATTTATTGTCACTAGAAGCCAAATCATCAAAATAGACAGCAGAAGCGGAATCCGTCACGCCATATAAAACTACATCATAATCTTCCCATTCATAACCAGAGGTTGTGCTTCCAGTTGTATAAGCACCCACAAGATAAAGATTTTCATGACCTGTGTAGCCGTCGCATGAAATCCCGTCTGTCATGGGATATTTGTTTGTATCCGTAAGATTTCCTTCATCATCATACGAAACTGTGCCAATATACCAGCCAAGCCAATTCTCATTTTCTGGTGTAGAAACAGAAACGCCGCTCTCATTCTGACTGGCATAACTTACATTCACGATATTTTCTTCCGAATAAGAAATTCTATATCGGTTTATTGAAGCACAAGAACCATCACCAAAAACAGCATAAGCCCACGCACTCGAACCAACATCGTTCACAGCACGGATTCTCGCGACATAACGATTTCCAAGCTGAAAGTAAAATTTCGCCTGAGTGTTGTTACGAATCAGAGAGAAACTTTCAGGATCGTAATCGGAAGTGCCAAAATATGTGTAGTAATAGTTGATGTATTCATTGTAAGAATCCGAATCGTAGGTAGTAATATTGTTTGCAGAGTAAGCCGAATTCGAGGTAGAGAGTTCCCAATTGTAGTCGCTTGAAAGGTCAGGAATCAGAAGACTCGCGCTGTTTCCTGCTATGTTGGAATATCCGCATGAAATATCCGCAATCTGAATCTCAAATTCCGTTTCATTGTTGGAATTATCAGACCAAGAAAAATCAGCAAGATAATATTCTACATCATTATCGCTTGGATCTGTGTAAGCTACGGAAAAATCACTTGGGGCAAGAGGCTCTGTATTGATCACATTCGGAACATCAATGGCGGCTGTCGTCGTTTGGTTTGCTAGAATCATAATCGTGTCGCTGTATTCAAAAGTCTTTTCAGTTACATAATTTATGAATTTTACAACAAAACTGTATGTTCCAGGGGTAATTTCAGCATTTCCGAAAGTGTAGTTTGACAGATGAATCGTATTTGAAATCTCACCGGCAGCAGAATATGAAAGATAATGCGGATTTATGTTCGAGCCACCTATCGAAACAGGATTTCCAGTCGCAAGGTCATAGATTCCAATCGAAACGACCGCATTGCTTGAATCGCTCAAATCCCAGTTTGAGGGGAAAGCCCAAGAGGAAGAGAGTGAAATATCAACAGAGCCACCCGAAGAAAGCGAATTCGAGTTAAGATAAAAGACCACTGATTTTGTAGAATACAAGTCAGCGGTCGAATATCCGACCAAACAAGCCGAATTTTTTACAGAAGAATAGTTTGGAGCTGAGAAATCAGCTTCAGTAGCAAAAAGTGCAAATCTGTAAATTGAAGCCGGAAAGTCAACCGCAGCCGTTGCCAAAGTTGATGACGAGTATGTCAAATCAATTTTTCCGTAGTAAGAATAGTCGGAAGTTGATGTTGAAGTCGCAGTGTTTATATAGAACAGATAATAGTTTAATGAAGTTCCATTCAGAGATGAAGGCAGGAGCGTTTTTGCAGAAGAAGAAAAAATTTCATCCGCACTGTAAATCGAAAGAGAGATATTCGCTCCAGGAATTTTCGTAATGTCTTTGTAAGAAATTTCACCGCCGTTTATGTCAGAGCAAGCAAGAAGCCCTAAAATGAGAAAAATTGAAATAAGAAATATGGCGATTTTTTTCATCATAAAAAATTCAAGAATTAAAAGTGACAGCCACAACACAGAAAAACCGTGCCGTAGCTGTCACCAGCCAATTAAAAATCTAAGCCAGACTTAGTTAACAAGATCAATTATCACAGGGAATGAGTAAAGCTTGTTAGGATACTTGCTTGTCGTTCCAATCAATGTGAATTCATATTTTCCTGTTTTCCAAGATTTGACATCAACCGTAAATGAAGCAGGACTTGCAGACCAACCAGTTCCGTCTGTATATGTTGCAGAAGGAGTTGTCCAATTCACACGCGAAGAGTAAGTTTCATAAGAGTCACTTGTGCTTCTAAACTTAAGGTAAACATTATCATAGTCACTTGTAGAAGCATTCAATGTAAATGTAATTGTTGGAGTTGCTGTCGAAGAAACCTGAACAAGGATTCCTTTAGAACACAATGTTGTATTTGTTCCGTCGCTTCCAAGTTCACCGAAATATACAGTGCCGGAAGAACTGTCTGTACCTGTGAGAGAAACATCAGAAACATTACTAAGAGTTACATCAACAGAAGTACTTGCATCTGAGTAATACTTCAAACCAGCGACATCAAGGTATGGATATGTTGTAGATGATGTTGTGTTAACCTTTGTCGTATAGATATCAGTGCCGTCACTATATGTATCTCCGTAACCAAGCCATTCAAATGCAGTATAATCAGCGACAGTAACGCTAGCCGTTGTGTCCAAAGCATAGTTAGCGAACAACTCAAGGTTTGTGTGACCAGTGAATGCACTTGGTATATAACGGGTAACAGTTCCACTAGCAGGATCCGAAGTTAGTACAGACCACGAAGTTGAAGCAGAAACCCATTCATTCCATGTTCTTGGATAGCGGTTTCCGCCATCAGTAGAAAGATTTCCAGAGTCTTGAATGCTGTACAAGAGCCATTTAGAGAACTTCTGTCCGTCAGCAACGAGGTTCAATTCTGCACCAGTTACAGCAGTTCCGTCTTTCGCGATGTAGTCCGAACCATCACCAGTATCAGTTCCAGGAACATTGCCATCAGGATTAAGAATTGAAGTTCCAACAGGGATATAAGACGTACCGCTGGCTTGTCCTTCCTGTGTAGCATAAACAACTGTTGCTGGAATAGCAGAATTACCGGTGAGCGTAGCATAAGTCGTTGTCGTTCCAGCAGTAGTAGCAGCTCCCTTGAAAGTTCCGCCGTTAAGATTGTATTTAATCTTGAATCGGTTGATTGTATAAATACCATAATTCGTTGAATCACTCGGAACAAATGCTTTTACAGTCAGTGAAGAACTTGCGATATAAGCATTTGTCGTTGCTATTTCAGAAATTGTATCATCGGTTGTATCACTATCAGTTCCCATGTCATCAGTGTAGGTGATTTTTCCAGATGTAGTTGTGGTGTCAAGTCCTGTAATCACGACATAAGCATATTCACGATCAGCTTCAGCATCATCTTTATTAACCTCGTTTACGGCACGAATTCGAGCAAGATAGCGTTTTCCGAGAGGCAGTTTGAATACAGCAGTCGTATTGTTCATAACAAGAGAGTACTGATTCTGATTTGGATTAAGAGAAGATGTCTGATAATCCGCCCATGAATAAGTTTCAATATCACTTGTAGTCTTTCCGTATGCACTCAAGGCAGAAGACCATTCAGTGTAATCTGTTGGTGCCGTAGTAAGCTTATAGCTAGGGCTTGCAGACTGAGTGTTGTCAGTATCATCAGAAACATCCAAAAGGTCAATTTCAAAATACCGTTCATTGTTTGAGTTATCAGACCATGCGAACTGAGCGTAATAATATTCATCATCAGCAGTTACAGGATCAGCATAAGCGACAATAAATGCACTTGGAGCCTTTGGTTTAGAATCGAGAATTTCAGGAATACAAACATTACCAGTAGTAGCCTGATTTGGAAGAATTATAATCTCATCACTGTAGTAATATGAATTTGTTCCCTTCGTGAATGTTACGACAAAATTGTAAGAACCGGCAGCTACATTTGTCGAAGTAAATGCAACACCATTCATTGTATTTGCAGCACTCGTAGTACTCAATACACTTGTAGCACCACTTGTAGGATAAGCTACATTGTAATCAACTTTTGAGTAAATGCCTGCTGTAACAGTATAACCTACCGGAACCGTCCACAAATCTGTTAAATCATTAGGATCGTTTGCAGAATAAAGTGAAAGATTGACAGAGCCAGTTCCTGTACAACCATCTGCACTCAAGTAGAAAGTGATTTCGTCCTGATAACGAAGATCAGCATTTGCATATCCAACAAACATTGCATTTGTTGTTGCAGTTGCCTGACTTGTTACAGACGCAGAAGCCGGACAACAATACAATGTGAATTTATAGAACGAGACATCAAAAGAAATGTCTATCGTACCTGTAGTTGTTGAACCTGTGCTTGCAGTAAAATCAACGGCACCTTTCCAAGTATCAGTAGGTGTTGTAGCCAACATATCTTTGTAAACGAGATAGAACTTAACATTGTCACCGCTTGCATCAACGGCTGCTGGCAAAATAGTTCGTCCGTCAGTTGAAGAAGCAACAGGGAATGTAAGCAAACTGCGATCCGAAGTTGCATTCAATGTAAGTGTTTTTGAATTTCCAGAAGCAGCAGATGTATATCCGCTGCTTACTGATGAATCACCTGTGCTAATGTCAGAACAGCCTGCAAAAATCAGGGCAAGTCCTGCAATAGCTAAAAAAATCCTTGATTTTTTCATAGTTTCCTCCATATTCTCTTGGATTTTATAAACAAATTTAGGTTATTAAGGAAAAACTTCCTTAACCAAAGTCAGGAAATAATTCCTTAATCATAAGTGTAGTGAGGATAAATCACTAAACTAGCGCTATCTTTGTAAAATACACCTCCTTGTGTCACGATTCGTAATGTCAGTTGATATGTATGATCAGCTTCCAAAAGTGAATCTGGAATATATATGATAAACTTGCAGTCGTTAAGAGTCCCGTTTATAGTATTTACCGCAACTTCTTTATAATCGTTTTTTGGGTCATACACGGTCCAAGTGTATGAATAAATATTTTTTGGCGGACCTGCCAAGTTCAAAGTTGAATCATATTGAACAGGATATACTTCACGAAGCATATCGTCCGGGTCAAAACCTTCGTCACCCGGTGAAAGCATCTCCTCCTCGTTCACCTCTTTCGTTTCAGAAACCGTCACATAAGTCCATGTAAACTGTTTATTGTAATCATCCAACATATCTTCAACCGAATTGTTGCACGAAAGCACAAAGAGTGCAGCGAGAAAAATAAAACTGAATATAAGCCAAGTGGCACGATTATTCATAGTTAAAAATTAAAAGTTCTCGTAGGTATCGCAACCCCCACTCCTAACTTTGTGAGCCAATGCAGGTTAGTGTCGTATTGAACACCAGCCCACAATCGAACCCACTTCCATTGCAAACCAACCAACATCTCCCCAAAAGCACCGGCATACAGTTTGCTTGTATGAGCGTGCGAAAGACTATTGTTGTACAACATTCGCCCATTACAACCTATTCCTGCCTCGCTGAACACGCTGAAATCGAATTTTTTGTTGTAATATACAAGGCCGATTAGAGCATTAAGCGCAAGTGTATATAATCGTGGGGGATTCAAAGTTTCCCCACCTTCACGATACGAAAACGGAAATTCGCTTCCTGGCAGTCCAACTCCAATCAAACCATTTACACCCCAAAAAAAAGGCGGGCGAAAATAATTACGGTATCCAGCGCAAAGTTCTATATCGCCCATGTAATAGCTTGAATTGAGCCGCCCATATCCCAACCCAAGAAGCAACGAATTGTTAAGCTCATTTTTGTGCTGGTCGTTGATTGCACGCTGATACCCTGAATAATCCGGAATAAAATCTTTTCCGTCCAATCGCCATCTATATATGTAGCCGTTATTCGTACCAATTATTACATATTCATCATCCGGGCTGAAGCAAAGACTTTTTGCAGTATCACCGTATAAAAGCTTAAAAGAATTTTCTTCCAAACCAGATGCAATATCATATATTTTTACTTCTCCTGAATTCATTCCAACTGCAACTTTTGCAGAATCACTGGAAAACTCCGAAGCAAAGCAGAATCCAACAGAATCTTCCAGTGTGTAAAAATCAGATTCTTCGGCAATTGAAAGAATTGACAAACTGTTCTGATTATCAGCCACAAGATAATGAATACCATCACTCGCAAAGCGTGGCTTTATACCAGTCTGCACAAAGCAGTCTTTCATCTGCTCTATTTCCCAAGTTTCCGTATCTATGAGAAAAAGCTCCCCTGCCATTGTAGCGACAAGCACTTTTCTTCCAGTAGGAGTTGCATCAAGAGAAAAAACAGGATTGGAAATTTCAATTTTTTCCTCAATTAAATGTTGACTTGCTCCTACCATTTTGAACACTTCGTATAAGTTTTTGCCATCCAGAGGAAGCAAGATTCTATAATTACCGCTTATATAAGTTGCATCAGGAATTTGCTTGTCAGTGCCTCTGATTAATGTTGAATCAGAATTTCCGTCCACATTATGAATCATAACGGTGTTGTCATCTCTTACACTCAATAAATATTTTCCATCATTAGTAAAGTGAAGCGATAATACATTTGCCAGAGGATTGGAAGTTTCGTCTATGGCATTAGAAAAAATTCCGGCGATTTGGTTTGTCGCCGCGTTCCACAGAATTACAGAATTATTCCAACTGGTAGCAAAGTAAGTCCCGTCATTTGTCCATGCAACTGCATCAACAGAAGTCGCCGATTTTGCAAGATAATCCTGAGCAGGCTCAGCAACTTCTTCAGTTTGCTCATCCGCTTCTTGCGCAAAAATCGAGAAACTTATTATTGTCAAAATTGCAAAAAGCAATTTTTTAATGTGCACAGATGTCCTAACCCTTTCCCACCCAGTTAAAACATTTTGTTAAAGATAATTTAATTCGATTTTAGAAAATTTCAATAAATTTCTTACAGAATTTTTGAATTCACTTACTTATTGAGAATTTTCTAAGAATCTTTTTTTACTGTTTAGTTATCGGCAGCGACACAAGAAAACTTTAAGAAAAATTTAAAAAATCAGGTTAAAGTAGTTTTGTTTTATTCAAAGACAGGATAACACTCAAAACCGGCGGTGCGAAGCTCTTCGCCAACCGTGCCTTTTGCATTTTCATTCACAACGACGATGTAATATTTCGTGCCGCTAGGACGCACTTCGGTCGCAATTTCTGCTTTAAAACCTTTTTCTGAAAGCCGTTGAACTAAAGCCTTTGCATTAGCTTCTTCCCGGAAAAGCCCCAGCTGCTGTTTTACGATTTTATCGTTTTTTGAAGAAGTCTTTGCCTCTTCAGATCTTTTAGGCTCCGTTTTTGAGGAAGGTTCAGAATTCTGCACGACCGCTATTTCCGGCAAATCAACTCCGTTTCGAGGAACAAAATACCAGAAAGGAGTCGGCAAAGTCTGTATTTCACCTTTTACGATAGCAGCTTCCATGCTTTTAGGATAATTTTTCTTAAGACTCTCAGAATACTGATTTTCCCCTGTCAAATGCCATAATGTTAAAAAAATTGATGAACGGACAGTTTTCATTGAATCTAAAGCAGCATAGGTTTTAAGCATAGCAATGCTTTCTTTTGTATCTGAAGCATTTTTTGCCTTACATAAATCAGCCCACTGCTCATACAGTTTTACAAAAGCCAGAATTTTTTCGTCTTTTGAATTACGGACAGAAGAGTTTAAATATGTTTCAGCAGATGAATAATCACCGGCACTTAAAGCACATCGGACAGCATCAACTACAAGCTGTTCAGAATTTTTATTAGCACCACCGGCAGCAGTCTGTACAGCACTTCCCTGAAGCGAAGCCGCCTGAACATAATTTTTCTGAGCTTCAGAGTACTGCCCCTGCTGTTCAAGTATTGCAGCTAAAAAAGCATAGGCAGAACGTTTTTCAGAATTGGAAGAAAGCGAAGATATATTTTTTTTAAGATAAGAAATTGATTCAGATAAACTAGTTTTTTTTGCAGCATTATCAATTAAAGATTTTGCCGTTAATGCGGTATTCTGAGAAAAGCAGGTAAAACCCGTAAAAATAAAAATTACTAAAAAAAGAAAATTTTTTTTCATTCAAAAATAGATTTTATCATATTAACCAGAGAAACCAAATCAAGCGGTTTTCTCATAAAATTATTTACACCATAGGAAGCAACTTTTTCTTCCAGATTTTCAGTTTCAAGCGCAGTAACTACAATTATAACAGGCTTACCAAATTTCTCAGTTTCATTGATACGCCGGCATAAATCAAAACCGTCAATACCCGGTAAATCAAGATCAAGAATAATACAGCCGGGATGCTTTTCTGTCATTAAAGAGCCTGCTTCAAAACCGTCAAATGCCTGATATACTTCAATATCAGAAAAATTTTTAGAAAGATATTTTGCGACAACAGAATTTAATCCACGGTCATCATCTACAATTAAAAGACTTCTTGGCAAAAATCTTGAATCTTCACATTCTGAAAGAACACTGACAGGAATTTCCATATTTCGCTCTTTCATAAAATGAGCTAAATCATCCGGTGAAACCCTGAATTGGCCGCCGGGGGTTTTAAATGCTTTGAGACTATTTTTTTTAATCCAGTTAATTGCAGTTTGATTTACAACACCGCAAATTTCAGCAACTTCAAGAGCTGAATACATTACTGATTTTTTTTCATTCTGGGCCAAACTCTGACACCTCATTATTTTTAAATACCCGCTGAATTATTGAATATGAAAATCCGGCAGAAACCAGTGAACGAAAAATTTTTTGTTTATCTTTTTTTTGAGCAAGCAGTTTTAATAAAGCCTTCCTGCAAAAATCTTCTTCACTGTTACTAATAAAATACTCCTCAATTGCATTTTCCGCAATAGATTTTTTTACTCCGCGTGAAATTAACTCTTTAAGCAGACGAGCCTTTCCATATTGACGAAAGGAACAGTGAGTTCTTATCCATGATGATGAATATCGTTCATCACTGAGATAACCCTTTTCTTCAAGAAAATCTAATGCCTGTGCAATTGTATTTGAATCAAACTCTTTTTGAAGAAGTTTTTTTTCTAATCCTGCCCTGCACTGCTCTGCTCTTGCCAGAGAACGGGCTGCAGCCTCAACGGCAAGTCTAACATTTTCGTCCATTTCAAAAAATAACGCCCGCTTTTTGAGCAGGCGTAATATACACAAAGATAAAACTTAGCGTTTTGAGAACTGGAAGCGTCGGCGAGCACCACGCTGACCGTACTTCTTGCGTTCTACCATACGGCTGTCTCGTGTGAGGTAACCGTTTGCTTTGAGAGATGCACGAGCATCCGGATCAACCTGCAAAAGTGCACGTGAAATACCGTGCAGACAAGCTGCAGCCTGTCCGTTAAGACCGCCACCCTGAACGTTAATCAAGATGTCGTATTTATTCTCGTAGCTTGTAACGAGAAGCGGCTGATGAACTGTGCGAACCTGAGCTTCTGTTGGGAAGTATTCAGCAACATCCATGCCGTTTACAACAATTTTACCTGAGCCTTCACGAACAAATACGCGGGCAACAGCTGTCTTTCTTCTTCCTGTTCCGATTGCAATATTTTTTACTGCCATGATAGACTCCTATTAAAGTTCAATTACTTTTGGATTCTGAGCTGTATGTGGATGCTCTGAACCAGCATAGATTTTTACATTGCCCATAAGACGGCGGCCAAGTTTACCGTTTGGAAGCATACCAGCAATTGTGCGCTCCAACGGCTGAGTTGGATGACGATCAAGCAATTTCTCGAAAGTGAAGCTCTTAAGACCACCAACGAAACCTGTATAGTGGCGGTAAAGCATATCTGTTCGTTTATTTCCAGAAACGGCAACTTTTTCTGCGTTGATTATAACAACATAGTCACCCATTTCCTGGTTTGGAGTGTAAGTTGGTTTGTTCTTTCCACGAAGGATAGAAGCAACTTTAGCTGCAACACGACCGAGCGGCTTTCCTTCCGCATCGATAAGATACCAGTCGCGTTTCTGTTCATAGTCTTTAACGAAAATGGTTTTCATTTTTATAACCTTTAATATAGATTCTTTAGTGCCCTGTTGATTTGCATCTTCAACCTGACACAATGCAAACGATGAGCAGTCGCCTGCAATGAATATACGGGGATTAAAAGTATAGAATTTATAAAGTTTTTAATCAATATGTTAACACAGAAAAATTAATCACTTTTCTGAATTTTCCATTTCTTCACGTTTTGCTTCCTGACGGTCTCTTATGTCAGCAATTCCAATCAATATCGCAACTAAACCAACCAGTGCAGAAAGAACAGGAGCTGCACCTTTCAGAAAAAAGATAATCTCATTTTTCCAGGCAAGACCTGAAGGCAAACATGCAAAAACTGTAAATGCTATACAAACAATACCAAAAATAATTGTAAACATAGGTAAATTATAGAAAAAAACTACTAAATAGTGAAGTATCACTTATCCGACAGATAGACAGATGTATTTTTCTTAAAATTTAAATTATAATAATAGCTATGAAAAATAAATTAATTGTTTTATTTTTAATTTTTGCTTTTCCCATATTTTATACACATGCAGTAACACTCGATGAATTAATAGAACAGTCTGCACAAAAAATTACAGCTCAAATCGACGGTAATGTAAAAACGGTAACTATACTTTCAATACGCTGTCAATATTCAAGCCTTAATGACTACATTGTTGAATCTATGAATTACTATCTTTCTTCAATGCTAAAAAAAACTTCCCTTGTAGAACGCGATGACTATGCAAGAAAGCTCATACAAAAAGAATTCGACTTTCAGACATCCGGCTATGTAAGTGATGAAACCGCCGCATCAATCTGCAGTGCACTCGGTGCCGACACACTTATTCTCGGCAGTATGGAAAGTATTTCAAGCGGATGGCAGCTTTCACTTCGAGTTACTCACATGGAAAGCCAGAAAGTTCTTTTGTCATGGCGAGGGCGTCTTGGTCCAAATGATCCGGAAGTACGCTTCCAGATTGCAAAATCACAGGGAAACAGCACAAGTCTTCCTCCACAAGCCGCTCAGCCACAAAAGTCAGCTTCTCCTGCACCAAAGCAGGCTTCCCCTGTAAAAAATACATCATTTTCAAACACAGGTTCTACCCGCTATGAATTTGATCCGTCCAGCATTCCCGGCAGTTTCAGAGACTTTATTGTTCTGATAAATAAAACCCGCAGTGGAGAATGTAATGTTTCTGTTTCTGCAGAAGCTGGAAATGGCTGGGTAGAAATAGGAAATGCCGGTTTAAACCGCTATGGCAGTGAAAATAAATTCAAGGCACCATCCCCATATAAGATTTCTTCTTTCCGGACCTTCGCACTTAATTCTTCAATTCCTTACAGTTACAAAATAACAAAACAGAATAATGACCTTATTATTGAAGTTTTAGAAGCAGGAAGTAAAGAGGCGACAGACTTTAAACCTGATTGGACTGGCGCTTCAAATGCATGGGTCTTTGATTTGAAAGCTTTCAGGGATGAACCGGACGAAGAAGTTAAAATTATCTGTCAGAATGTAACTGCAATAACTTCATACTCTTTATACACTTTTATCGAAAACAAACAGCAATGGATAGAATACGGAAATACAGAAGTTGAAAGAAAAGACAGAACATACAAAATCAAAAAGAACAGTGGAATAAAAGATCTTGATGATTACCGTTTCTATGCACTTGTACCTAAAAAAGGCGGAACATTCAGATACTCACTGAAAAAAGATGATGATGATTTAATTATTACAATAAATTAGACATCGCTATTATAATTGCATTTTTTTCAACATTCAATTTATTATATTTCACTTTACGCAATCAAGTCTACCCATTATAATAATTTCAAATTAATTTTTAGAGGACAAAAATGGGCAACAACTATTTTAATTCAATTCCATGGCGCGAGGCTCGTTTGCAGCTCGGTCACTGCCGTTCAATGGCAAAAGAAGAATTCGCTGACGGAGTAAACGCTCTCAAAGGCAAAAAAATCGTAATCGTTGGTTGTGGTGCACAGGGCTTAAACCAGGGCTTGTGTCTCCGCGACTCAGGTCTCGATGTTTCTTACGCTCTCCGTGAAGAAGCAATCGCTCAGAAACGCCAGTCTTGGAAGAACGCAACAGAAAACGGCTTCAAAGTAGGAACATACGACGAACTCGTTCCAACAGCTGACCTCATCGGAAACCTTACTCCGGATAAGCAGCACTCAAACGTAATTTCAGAAGTTATGAAACGCATGAAGAAAGGCTCTGCACTCTGGTACAGCCACGGCTTTAACATGATTGAAGAAGGAATGCAGATTCGCCCGGATATCACAGTTGTAATGTGTGCTCCAAAAGGACCTGGTACAGAAGTATGGCACGAATTCCAGCGCGGATTCGGTGTTCCTGACCTCATCGCTGTTCACCCAGTAAACGACCCGGAAGGAAAGGGCTGGGCTTATGCAAAAGCTTTGGCAGTCGGCATGGGCGGTTCAAAAGCAGGTGTTCTTGAATCTTCATTCGTTGCAGAAGTTAAATCAGATCTCATGGGCGAGCAGACAATCCTCTGCGGTATGCTCCAGGCTGGTACAATCGTTTGTTACGACAAAATGGTTTCAGAAGGAATTGCTCCAGAATACGCAACAAAACTCCTTATGCACGGCTGGAACGTAATTTCTGAAGCTCTCAAATGGGGCGGTATTACAAACATGATGGACCGTCTTTCTAACCCTGCAAAAATCAAGGCAAACGCTCTTTCTAAAGAAATCAAAAAGCTCCTTGCTCCGCTCTATCAGAAACACATGGACGACATCATTTCTGGAAAATTCTCTTCTACAATGATGGAAGACTGGAAAGCAGGCGACAAAGACCTTCTTACATGGCGTGAAAACACTGGAAAACTCGCTTTCGAAAAAACAGAAGAGTCAAAAGAAGAAATCACAGAACAGGAATACTTTGACAAAGGAATCATCATGGTTGCAATGGTTAAAGCCGGCTGTGAACTTGCATTCGAAACAATGGTTGACGCAGGAATTAAAGAAGAGTCTGCTTACTACGAGTCACTTCACGAAGTTCCGCTCATCGCAAACCTCATCGACCGCAAACGCCTCTATGAGATGAACCGCGTTATTTCTGACACGGCAGAATACGGATGCTACCTCTTTGCAAATGTTGCAGCTCCAATGATGGCAAAAGACCTCATGCCGAAAGTAACAACAGAAGTTATTGGTAAAGGCCTTTCTTCAAAAGACACAGCTGTAAACAACTCAGAACTCGTCAATGTAAACGCAGAAATCCGCAACCACCCAATCGAGGTTGTAGGACGCCGCCTCCGCGCATACATGACGGCAATGAAGCCTGTTTTGTAAAAGTAAACAATTTCTAATTAAATGCTCCCCGTCACAAGCGGGGAGTTTCTTTTATTAATGTCTTTTTCTATAATTTACAACAAAAATTCCGATACAAACAAGAACAAGAGAAATTATCGTAACCAGCCCTGTCTGGCTCTGCTCATTTAAGAAAATTGAACTTAAAATTACACCGAAAACCGGATTCAAAAAGCCGAAAATAACTACGCGGCTCACATCGTTGTGCGAAAGTAACAGCCCCCAGAGAGTGTAAGCAACTGCACTTATAAAAACAAGATAAACTAAAAGAAGAACTGAAGCCGCAGTAAAACCTGAGAATCTTCCGCCGAAACAAAAACCTGTAAGAGCCATAATCGCACCGCCGAATATAAACTGACAGCCAGAAAGCATTACGGTGTTTTCTTCTTTACTGAAAAGCTTTACCATGCAGCCCGAAAATCCATAGCACACGCTGCTCAAAAAGATAAATCCTTCACCGCCAAAAGTGATTTTATAATCAACTTCCTTACCGGCGACAGTCACAATAACAACACCTGCAAAACCGACTACACAGCCTAATATTTTGTACCATGTAAGTCTTTCCTGCTTAAAAATAAGAGCAGCAATTAACAGCGAAGCAAAAACATTTGTCGCAAGAATTACGCTTGATTTTACGCCTGCACAGCGGGTTAAGCCGCCATAAAAGAAAAAATACTGAAGAATTGTCTGAACCATTCCCAATGCAGCAACTTTTCTGAATGCATTTACCGAATGTGGCAGCAGAACTTTTTTCTGCAAGAGAGAGCCTAAAAAAACTGTGGCAATTCCTGCAAAGAAAAATCTAATTCCTGCAAAAAGAACTACTGTAGCTGTGTCATCTGCGGCTATTGAAAAAAGACGGTACCCTGTTTTGATCGCAGGAGTTGCACTACCCCACAAAAAACAACAAAGGGCCGCTCCTAAAGAAACAACCCAGATATTAGATAAAATTGATTTTGATTTTTTATTTTCCATAAGGAAATTATCGGCAGATTTTATTCGCCGGTAAAATTTCCGTGTAAGATTATTGATTTATCACTTCTGTTATTAATATTTTTTGTATTATCGGTTTCTTCTTTATATCTGGTTTTTACAGTCATTTCAGATTTTATCTTGTCTAAAGTCGGGTTAAAGACAAGAAGTATTTCGCGTAAAACCTCAAGAACTTCTTCATCTGCATCCGAACATTCTAAAAGTCTGTTATAAGACTTGTAAATTTGCACATAAGCATGATTAAGTCCAACATAATCTTCATTATAGATATTCACTTTGGAATCTGATTTCTGATTAACCATACTATTAAATTTAACTAAAAAAAATGAAATTACAATTAATATTTATTATTTTTATAAATTATTTTTTAATCAAAAAAATTATTTAAAAAAAAAAGCCGGCAGCTACCTACTTTCCCCCTGAAAGGAGTATCATCGGCGTAAGGGTGCTTGACTTCCGTGTTCGGAACGGGAACGGGTATTACCACCCCACTATGGCCACCGGCATATAAAATA
>NZ_JAZOUG010000180.1:0-10053 GCF_045657965.1 Treponema sp.
TTTTGCCCCCTTTGCCTTGAGGGCTTTTATGATGTTGTATTTTGTTGTCCATTTTGTATCGGCTAAAATTACCTGAAGAGCCAGATTATTTTTTTTATTCACAACAACAGGTCCCTGTAAATTTGCAGTAACAGGTCCACCGTCACTAGGAACTGTGACAATTGCCCATACTATTACATCTGCTGATGAAACTACATCAATCTCAAATAAAGCCTTGTCATCAACATCAAGTTCATAGTTTTCAGCTATAATGAACGGATCTACAATTAAAAAAGCCAGAGAACTTTCATCAAGTGACTGCATCCAGAAAAAAGGTTTGTATTCAGATTCAATCAGTACATATCTGTGAAAATCTTCAAATCCGAGAAGTCCGTTCGGAAATTCAATGATATTTTTTTCATCAACCGAAACAGTTCCCATAGTTTTAGTTTTAACTTCCATGATTTACTCCATTTTTTATCGCATATAATTCAACAGCGTTGATGAATACATTTTGCCGGCAGTGGAAAGTGTAGCATTCTGTGTGTATTCAAGCATTTTTTCATCCGTAATCGCTTTTGTTAAATCTAAATCCCCTTCCCGGCTGATTTGGCCTGTTACATTCAGTGCAACAGCTCCATTTCTGGTCATATCGTTCTGTAATCTTTCATATTCACTGCCGGATTTTGCTACGCGATTAACAAGTGTGTTAATTCCCGCATCAAGGCTTGCAAGAACACGTCCGCCGATTGCTTCGTTATCACCTGCAAACATTGCATCTCTAAGTGCAATTACAGTATCAAAAAGTGAGCCGCCTGTAACACGGACAGAATCTCCGATATTGTACGGAGGATGCTGGCTTGAATCTTTAATGATTCCAAGTTCATTAAGAGCAGAACCAGAGACATCCTCAAGCCAAAGCTGACGGGCATCGGTAGTCGAAAGATTAAGACCGTGAGTTACAGGATCAAGTGAAGCTTTTACAGCCGCACCACTTGCATTGATTTTTGAAACAAGAGCATATACGTTATCTCCGCTTTCTACAAAAATTTTCTGACCGTCAACTGAAATCACAGAATCATTCTGAGCCTGCCACTGCCGTGCATCGCGCCCGCCGAACAGACGCTGATTTTCTGCCCAGAAAACTCTGTTTCCTGCGCTTTCTACAGTAATGTATTTATTTTCATCAACTTCAACTTTATTACTTTCAATTGAACCGTTGTAATGCACAGCCGAAACAAGCGGAACAGTTGAACCTTCCACAGCCCCCATATCTACGTCAAAAGCGCGGATATTGGAATTTGTTCCTGCAAAGAGAGAATTACCGTCAGGAGAAACGGCATTTGCGTTCTGAATAAGCTCTCCCAAAAGTTCATTAACTTCAACAGCCATATTCCGCATATCATCTTTAGTATAAACACCATTTGCACCTGTTACGGCAAGTTCCCGCACCCGCTGCATAATTTCAAGTGAATTTGTCATGTAGCCTTCGCGGTAAAGATACTGGTCACTTAAAGTTGTTGCATTTTTTTCAAAATTATTTACTCGTGTAAGATATGACTGATATTTTACAAGATGTCCGGCAGCAATCGGATCATCACGGAGAGAGGAAATCTTAGACTGTGTGCCAATCTGATTATCAATTTTTGCACGTTTTACTTCCTGGCGGCGCAAATTATACTGAGTCTGATTGTTATTTAACTGTGAACTGATTCTTGTCGGCATAACATCCTCCATTTTTTAATCACAAATTCAATAGTTTTATTAAATGAATCCGCAATAAAAAATCTAAATTTACTCTCTTTAAATATCGGAAGAATGAAGAATGAATTTAGATAAATTTTGAACTTTTTTGAATTAATGTTACAATGTAAAAATGAGAAACATTACTATTATTACGGGTGCCAGTTCTGGAATTGGCGCAGAATTTGCAAAACAAATTTCTAAAAATACCGAAAGTTCAGAACTCTGGCTTATAGCCAGAAGCAAAGATAAACTGGAAGATGTAAAAAATGAAATTGAAAATGAAAAAGCACAAAATATTTCAGAAATAAAAATCATTCCAATGAACTTATCAGGAAAAGAAGGTGTAAATCTTTTTAAGACTTTTCTGGCTACAGAAAAAATTTCAGGCGGATTTGAAATCAATATGCTTGTAAACAACGCCGGATTCGGTACATATGGAGAATTCGCAGAAACGCCGCTTGATAAAGAGCTTTCTATGATTGATTTAAATTGTACGGCATTAACAGGTCTTTGCGGGGCTGTAATTCCCTTCATGAAAAAAGGTTCAGTAATTATAAATGTATCTTCACTGGCAGCTTTTCTTCCGCTTGGAAATTTTGCTGTTTATGCTGCAACAAAATCCTACGTTCTTTCCTTTTCCGTTGCTCTGGCAGCAGAATTAAAAAATAAAGGCATAAAAGTATGTACTCTATGCCCAGGAAGTGTATCAACAGACTTTGCAAATATTGCATCAAATGGAGCAAGAAAAGAAGTTCTTAATGGAAAAAATCCTGTCGCCATAGTCGCTCACTGTCTGAATAAAGCAAAAAAAGGTAAACGAATAATTCTCTGGTCATTAAAATGGAAATTCACGGCATTTATGAGCAGGTTTATAGGTCGTTATTTATGTGCAAGATATACTTTTAAGTACAACAAAAGGCCTTATCTCAAGACGCAGCAGGGAACATCTGAATATTGAGTGTTTACAAAAATTCCGCTAAAATACAAAGCGATGTCGGTTTTTATCGCTTATGAAGCCGGTAAACGCTGGAGAAAAACATCTGCACATTTTTTAATATTTATTACAAAAGAGGTAATCTTATGGCAGAACCACAGAAAAGCGCTGTCACAAACAATGCGCTCTTCACCGACTTCTACGAGCTTACTATGGCTCAGGGCTACTGGAAAAACAACATGAATCATCAGGTTGTTTTTGATATGTTTTTCCGCAGGCAGCCTTTTAACGGAGGATTTTCAGTTTTTGCAGGTCTTGAAAATCTTATCGACGCAATTACAGACTTTACTTTTGGCGAAGACGACATCGAATATCTTCGAAGCCGGAATATTTTTGAAGAAGGCTTCTTAGAATTTCTGAAAAATTTCCGCTTCACAGGCGATATGTATGCTTTTGAAGAAGGTTCTATTATCTTTCCGCAGGAACCAATTGTACGAATTCACGCAAATTTAATCGAAGCACAGATTGTTGAAGGACTTATTCTTAATATCATCAATTTCCAGAGTCTTATTGCAACAAAAACAGCCCGTGTATGGCTTGCAAGCAAAAAAGGCGGAATCATGGAATTTGGTCTTCGCCGTGCACAGGGTCCTGACGGTGGCATGAGCGCAACAAGAGCAAGTTTTATCGGCGGAGCTGCAGGAACAAGCAATACTTTAGCCGGAAAGATTTACGGAATTCCTGTAATGGGAACTATGGCTCACTCATGGATTATGGCTTTTCCAAGCGAGCTTGATGCTTTCCGCGCTTATGCAAAAATCTATCCGACAAATGCAGTTTTCCTTATCGACACTTACGACACTCTCTGCTCCGGAATTAAAAATGCAATCACTGTAGGACGTGAACTTGTAGAACAGGGATACAATTTCGGTGTTCGTCTTGATTCAGGCGACATTTCGTACCTTACCCGCGAAGTCCGCAAAGAATTAGACAAAGCAGGCTTTCCACAGGCAAAAATCTGTGTTTCAAACGAACTTACAGAAGAAATCATCGAAACTTTAGTTTCTCAGAACTCTCCGATTGATTCCTGGGGAGTTGGAACCCATATGGTAACAGGCGGAAACGAAGCAAGCTTTACGGGCGTTTATAAACTTGGTGCCCGCCACGATGAAACAACCGGTGAAATAAAACCTGCCATGAAATTCAGTGATAATCCTGAAAAGAACACAAACCCTGGAATCAAAAATGTCTGGCGTCTTTATGACGAAGAAGGCAATGCAAAAGCTGACATCATAGCACTTGCAGACGAAACAATCGAGCCGAATACCGAGTACCGCTACTACCATCCGATGGTAGATTACAGACAGTTTGTATTCAAAGCAAGCAAAGTTGAACCAATGCTCAAAAAAGTTGTTGAAGGCGGAAAGCGAATCGGCGAAAAGAAAACCGAAGCTGAAGTTTTACGTATTGCACGCGAAACAATGCAGAAACAGCTTGAAAGCTTTGACGGTTCATATAAGCGCATCCTGAACCCGCACATCTACAAAGTTTCGCTCACCGAAGCCATGAAAGAACTTAAAATGGAATTCATTAAAGCAAGAATTAAATAATTAAGTCACTAATAAAAACGGATGTTCTTTATTAAAGAAGCATCCGTTTTTTTTTGCATTATCACCGTTTGTCAATAAAATAAGTCTTTTGCGTGCTTCTTTCCGACCTGAATTATCTGTCAAAAATTAAATTAAAATTTTAATACTAATTCATTATCATCCGGTAAAATCCTTTTCCACTCCGGCAGATTTGAACATTTTTTAACTGTGCATAGGATGACAATTTTAAATGTTTTCTCAATCTTGAAATGTATGCATATGTGAGATTTTTATTTTCTTTTTCAGAATCTGATTGAATAGATAAAGAAAGAAGAATTTCCTCAATTGAAACATCTGTATCATATCTTTCATGAAAAAGATTCAATAATTTCAGCATACTGTAATTTAAATGCAGTTCCTGATTTATTTTTTCTACAAGATTATTATTATCAGGAAATGTTTCAAGGCTTTTTTTGTCTTTTACTTCTGGCATTATAACAGGTTCAACAGTGTGTTCCAGCGAGCAGGAATTAAGAGCATCATTAATTTTATTAAAAACAGGCAGCATTGTATGAAGGGTCTGTACATTGTAATAAAATTCATTTTCAGAAACCCATCTTGCAACTCTTAAGCCTGCTGAAATTCGCTTATCACCTAAAAGAATAATTGGAAGTATAAGATTTTTTGAACAGAAAATATCATAAATAAAACCGGCATAATCTTTATACATTTCATAATCAAGAAAAAGTATATCACATTTTAAAATCAACCCTGTGATATTTTTTAAAAGATCAAGTCCGTTTTCAAAGAAAAAATAAGCATCATCAATATCAGCTATCTGTTCATAAAGATGCTCACAAAACTTTTTGTCTTTACCAGAAAAAATAAAACACATTTTTGCCTCACATTGCCCACCACCCAAATAAAGAATACAAAAAACGAATTTTAGTATATCCAGCTTTTTATAAATATAGTTTTAAAATAAAAACTCTCTTAATATTATCATAACACGCTTTTTTAGATTTAAGGATATTTTTAACTAAAAATAAATAAACTCTTATCTTACTCCATTTTATTTCGAGTAAATACAATAATAACACTCAGTTTAAATGTACTAATCTAAGGATTTAACTCCCATTCGCCATATTCATCAACAATTTCTGTTTTCATGCTGGCTAATGGACGCCATGCAACACTGATTGTAAAATAAGGACTGAAATCGTAATATGATTTTCCGTCAGTTCGGTTATAGCCTGTACTTGAACTAGTCATAAGACGTGGAGTAATTGAGAAGGAACAGTTCAAATCCCAGTCATCAAGGTCGTGCGTTACTGTCATCTTTAATGACTGAAGTTTAAATGCACTGGCTTTTCGCTTTTCTTCATCATCAAATCTAAAAGAATTTATTAAATCAGTGAAGAAATTCCGTTCTCCCCCGCTGCCATAATATTTTTCATAATCTGAATCAGAACAGAAATAACGGTAAATAACACTGTTTTTTGATTCCGAACTGAAAGTAAGGCTGAGAAAATCATTTATTTTAAATGTCAATGCAGGAATAAATTTAAAATAACTGTTAGTTGGGCGAATACAATCATAAACCACACTTGTAGAAAGCGAAGGTGCAACAGAAATACGGTCACTCCAGCGCTTAAAAGTTTTAGTTCCGCTTGCATAGGCAAGACTTGCCTGATAAGGCTGAAATTTTTTGCTGCTGTTACTGACCCAGCCCTTAGATGGATCAAAATCATAACCTGTTGTATAAGAAGCTGTATAGGCAGCCTGCAAATTATATCCGGAAAGTGCAAATTTTAGGGAAGATTTATAATCATCTTCAAGATCATAGACATAAGACTGTGTAAATTTTAATTTACTGTCAAACATATTAACAGTTAATGACTGGGTAAAATCATCCTTTATCCAGGTGCTGTCTGTTGAACTTGTCTGTTTAATTCCAGTACCGGCAGAAAGTGTTACATATGGAAAGCCAAGTGTCAAAGTTCCGCTGTAAGCATCAACTTGTGGTGGAAGAGTACTTGTAAGAGAAAGTGTCTGATAGACTTTTTTATTAAATTCATTTGCTGAAAGGACTAAATTTAAATTATGTACTGTTACACAGTCTTCGTCAGTTAAATCCGTAGTAAGATAATCCCATTTTGCTACAGGATTTGATGAATCTTCATCAGCACCTGTATAATCAAGACGAATCATTTTTATAGTTGTGTTCCATGTAAGGGAAGTGTCAGAAAAATGTTCCGTGTAGTAAAAAGGTTTGAGCGTAAGGGCATTTACATCGGTTAAATCAAGCTTACGTGCAGCCCAGTCTGCTTTTTTTACTGATTTTGCAGAAGTTTCTGTATAACCGCCTTCTGAACTTGTATCTGTAATTTTTAAATATGGATGTGCCTGATAAAGCGGATTAAACGTAAATGTATCTGTTAAAGAGATAAAACTGTCTCTGTATCCAAGTTTGCTCGTTAAAACAGTCGGCACTTTTACCTGAATATAAGTCGACTGCATGTCATTCCAGTCAAAATCTTCCGGAGTTTGAAGAATAGCAGACGAATAAGAAAATTGTGATGTATAATCAGGAGAAATGGTATAGCCAAGAGAATAAGTAATTCCGTTTAATGCTGTGGTAGAAAAAGCTTGAGTTGAAATAGCTGGAAGATAAGTTTCATCCAGAATAGTTTTTTCTTCTGCATTTTCAGGAGAGTTTTCATTTTCTGATAAGTTTTTTTCAGCATCTTCCCCTTCTTTTTCATGATCAGAATTCTTTTGATCGGAATCTTCTTCTTTTTTTTCTGATGTATCTAAATCGGAAGGAGGTGTAAGAATTAAAGTTGATGCAGAAGATTTCGATGTTGTTTTTGAAGGAATTTGAATTAAGGTTCCTGCTATTTTCCCGCTAATTTTAAAAGGCGTAATCTGTGAAGGATAATAAAATTTTCTTTCCGGACTATATGTAGCCCAGGATGTATCTCCTGCATATCTGTCATCTGAAGTTAATCCCTCATTGGCTTTCGAAGAATAAACTATCGATGAACTGAATGAAGAAACTGCAATTGAAGATATAAAGGGATTAAAAAGTTCCGGAACTTTTAAAGTATAAGAACCGCTTAAGCTCCAGGTAAATGAGGAAGTTTCTGATACTGTAAGATCATCTGTACTGGTTTCTGCACCTGCCCCGCTCATCGCAAAATCAATCCAGTCCATTGTTTCTGCACGTGTATTAAAGTCATAAGCAAAGTAAGGATCTGAATAAATCGGCATAGAAAAAGTAAGTGAAAAAGGCTTAGCAATTGTGAATTTTAAATTAGCCTGAAAACGGAAAGGAAATTCCATACCCATAAAGTTAGATTTATCGGTTATAATTTCTCCTGAAGCATTTTTTGCCAGATAGATATAATTATTTCTGAAAATTGTATTTGAAAATCCTAATTCAAGATTTGTTGTAAGACTTGTAAGTACACTTCCAGGGGCAAAAACACCATCAAAACCAACCATTGTTCCAAGGTTTGCATAATAATCAGCCATTACTTTAAAATATTTCGAAGTATCGCCTGAAAAATTCTCATCAAGATTATGCAGCACAAGTCCTTCACGACGCTGTTCTTTAAGCGTTCCTGTATTCATGAAGCTGAAGAAATTTATTGTATCATCATCATCTTCGTCATCAGTTGTACTGCTGATATCTGCGCTGCTTACAGCATCACTTCCTTTTCTGCCGTAGAGATATGTAGTTGTGTTTATGTAATACCCTTCACGAACTCTAAAACCGAATGTCGGATTAAATAAAAGTTCGTCTTTCGGATAATAAAAAGCCGGCAGATACAGTAGCGGAAAATGGCCTACATAAAGAATTGCGCTCAAAAATGCGAATTCGCCGCCCGGTAAAAGCCATATACGGCGAGCCTTGATGCGCCAGTGCGGATTTTCATCATCACAGAAAGTAAGTTCACCGGATTTAAATGCGATTGTTCCACCGGAATCCCGGCCAAAAACTTCGGACGCAACGATTAAAGTTGAACCTGAAGGAAGATTAATTGCATCGCTTGAAGTCTGCACTGCCCGTCCGTTGTCAAAAACGCCTTCGAGGGTTGCAGTATTAAAAAGAAGGCTTGAAGCCGTAATTGTTTCACCGCCGGCAGAACCGCCTGTCTGTTCAAGAGAAACGCTTCCTTCTGCATAAAGCATTTCTGTTGCACGGTTGTAATTTATTTTTTCGGCTGAAATCGTTGTTTTAGTGCTGCCGCGCGTTACAGAAATTTTTACATTTCCGGTAAGAACAATGCAGTCATCTCCTGAAACAGCATCTTTTGTATTTTCAACTTTCTGGGCCTGTTCAATAGAGATAACGGATTTTTCGCCTTCAGCCCCGTAAAACGGAACAATCGCCAAAAAAGAGAAAATCAGAACTGCAAGCAAAAAAACTTTTTTCATATTTTTTCTATCCACAGATATGCACAGATTTTCACAGATTAAAATTACAATCTGTGCTCATCTGTGTTAATCTGTGGATTCTATTCTTCACGATGACCGTGCTTCAAGGTGTCCTCTATGAACTTGCCCGTGTAGCTTCCGGTTTTCTGCCAGTTTGCCGCCACTTCTTCGGGAGTTCCGGTATCGACAATCTGACCGCCTTTGTTTCCACCGTCAGGGCCCAAGTCGATTATGTAATCTGCCTGAGCGATTACGTCAAGGTTGTGCTCAATCATAACGACAGAGTTTCCTTTATCGACAAGCCGCTGAATTACTTCCATGAGAACTTTTACATCCGCAAAATGAAGGCCCGTCGTAGGTTCGTCCAGAATGTAAAGCGTTTTTCCTGTCGAAGGCCGGGCAAGCTCTGTTGCAAGCTTTACGCGCTGGGCTTCACCGCCTGAAAGCGTTAAAGCCGACTGTCCAAGCTGAATGTAGCCAAGACCGACACTCTTCAAAGTCTCAAGCTTTCGAGAAATGTGCGGAATTGCATTGAAGAATTCTGCCGCCTCTTCGATTGTCATGTTGAGTACGTCAGAAATATTCTTGCCTTTATACCGCACATCCAGAGTTTCCTGATTAAAACGGTGGCCGTGACATACATCACACTGAATGAAAACATCAGGTAAGAAGTTCATTTCGATTGTGATAGTGCCTGCACCCTGACAGTTTTCGCAGCGCCCGCCCTTTACGTTAAAGCTGAAACGGCCGCCTTTGTAACCGCGTGCCTTTGAATCAGGAAGTGAAGCAAAAAGCTCACGTATAGAATCAAAAACACCTACATATGTAACAGGGTTACTTCTAGGAGTTCGGCCAATCGGGCTCTGGTCAATATTGATTACCTTGTCGATATTTTCGATTCCTGTAATTGAATCGTGCTCGCCACATTTGTATTCAGTGCGCATGAGAGTATTTGAAACTACAGGATAAAAAACATCGCTGAGCAAAGTTGATTTTCCGCTTCCGGAAACGCCTGTAATACAGGTAAATGTTCCGAGAGGAATATCAACGCTCACATTTTTAAGGTTATGCTCGCGAACTCCCTTAATCGAAATGAATTTGCCGTTACCCTTTCGCCTTTCTTTCGGAATCGGCATAAAAAGAGTGCCTTTAAGGTACTGACCCGTAAGGCTGTCTTCAACTTCCATAACCTGCTGTGGAGTTCCCGAAGCGATTACATTTCCGCCGTGAACGCCGGCACCGGGGCCAATGTCAACAAGCCAGTCAGCCGTGCGTAAAGTCTGCTCGTCATGTTCAACTACGATTACCGTGTTTTTAAGGTCTCGAAGGTATGTAAGAGTTTCAATAAGCCGCTCGTTATCC
>NZ_JAZOUG010000181.1:0-36728 GCF_045657965.1 Treponema sp.
GCAAAAACCGCCGATGGGAAAACAACCGTTGACTTTACAAGCGACGAAGAAGAAAAAACAACAGTCACAACGACATGGATTAAAGAACACGGCTTGTGGCGGCTTTCTGAGCTTAGCACGGATGAAAAAAGCGATGAAAATTCAAAAAAATCATCGAAATCAAGTAAAAAAGATAAAAAGAGCAAAGATGAAAATTCATCCGGATACTTCGACAGTCCTGAAATCGACGGTTATGACAATGCCGTTCTGAGCGCGGGAGTTGATTTGAGCCTTAACAGCAAAGATTTGGCTTTCCGAGTCGGAGCAGATTTCTTTACAGATAACGGAATTGTCGGCTACTCAATTATGTACCACCGAGAAACGACTGAACACCTCGGAGAAGATGTCGGTTTAAATGTTTTCGGTTTTGGCATGATTGTCCGCATTCCAATCAAAATGGGAGAATTCGGCTTGAATCCGTATACAAAACTCAACGGAAATTTCGCTGTCGGAGATTCAAGACTGTTCATCGGTTATACAGCCGAACTTGGTATTCAGGCAATGTTCAACGCAGATGGAGCAGTACATTTTGGTCTTGGAGCAGGCGTAAAACAGCTGTTCTTGACTCAGTGGATGGACTTTGACATGAGCAATGATTGGGACAGCCGCCCTGAAATCGAAAATTTCACGAACAGAGGCATTTCAATTTACGGAATTTTGTCATTCTAAAAAGTGGTTCTTTCATACAAAAAAATCGCGAGGAGGTAACAGAGAATGAAAAAAATACTAACGGCTGTGCTTGCAGCTTTGGTGGCATTTGCTTTCACTGGCTGTATGTCACTTGGAGCTACGCTCGGCACATCAACAAAAAACAAAAAAGAATATCAGGAGGCGGTAGGAACTCCTCAGGATTCGGTCATTTTTTATGGTTGTTTTTCCAAAAACGAATACCAGGCGTTTTCTCAGATTAATCAGGATTTTCCGCCGGACTTTCAGGAAATGGAGAATCAGATTTTCATCTCAAAACCTGTCGCACCAGGCTCAGTTTATGCGCTCGAATGGTCAAAAGGTGAATACAGTTACACCGTGGGACGAGTCCGTTACACTTACTATTGGAACACGCCTTTTTCACTTCAGCTTCCTCTAAATCCTGTCGTTATCAACATTCCGGAAAAACCGGGATTGTATTATGTCGGAAGTTTTGACGCTACGACCGTAAAAGAAGGTGAAAAAGCACAGCCGATGAATTCGTCAGAAGATTATGAAATTGGCTGTCTCAAAGGCGCCCTCAAATTGTACAAAGGCACTTCATGGGAAGCGGCAATCAACGAAAGAATCGAGGAGCTTAAAAATGCAAAATAAAATCAAATTCATCGCCGCATTTACGGCATTGTTTTTTGCAGTACCGCTGTTCGCAAAAGACTCAAAAGTAAAAAATCCTGGAAAAAATGAAGTCATCCTGATTGGAAAAATCGTCGTAAAACCAACGGAAGATATGAATTTCTATGCACAAACCCGCGGCCTTAAAGACGAAGAGAAGTCAAAAAGCGCCTCTTATCACATTCCTTTCGCGCCGGAAGACCCCGACGATTACGATGATGATTATGAGGATTTCGTCGATGACAACCCGAAAGTTATTTTTGAGGAAGGCGAATTTTTCTATGCGAAATTCAAGGTTAATAAAAAAACTCGCAACTTGCAATTCAACGGAATGACGAAATACAGATTTTTTGGCAGCGACAAGACTTTTGTCTGGGTTCCTTTTGATTTTAATGTCGATGTTCCGAAAGATGTTTCTGCAATGTATCTCGGAAGTTTTTATTTTGAGACGGAAGGTCAGGATTTCGTCTTTAAAAACGCAAACCATATCGATGAATACGAGCTTGCTCAGGAAGCTCTCGACAAAGTTACAAAAAAACACTTTGATTTGTATCGTGCAGATTTAAAAGAAAATCCAAAAGAAGAATCAAAAAAGAAGAAATAATAGGAAGAATGTCAAGTTTAATCAACTGAACAAAAAATGTGTCCACTTCCAGAAAACTAAAAGAAAAAACTTCGAGTTTTAATTTACTGACTAAAATTAAAAAAGTTGTCGGCAATTTAAAAACTCGAAGTTTTTTTAGCTAACGGCTTGTCTGTAAATTTCGGGTTTTCTTGAACCTTGCGACAGCCTCATCAATCAGGAGATTTGTCAGGCTAGTAAAATCCAGTCCGAAAGCGGCGCACATCTTGGGAAACATGCTGATCTGCGTAAATCCCGGCATTGTGTTGATTTCGTTTAAGTAAAGTGCGTCTGTATCTTTATCTATAAAGAAATCTACGCGGCTTAAGCCTGCAAGGTCTAAGGCCGCAAATGCCTTTTTTGCCAGTGTGCGCACTTCTTCAAGGCGGGCGTCCGGAAGATTTGCCGGAATCAAAAGGTCTGCGCCGTCAGGGTCATTGTATTTTGCATCGTAATCGTAAAAATCGTGCTTTGGTGCAATTTCGCCCGGGCCGTAAGCAGTAAGCTTTTCTGCAGGGCAGGTGTCGTCATCAATCGTAGGGTTTCCTGTGACAGAACATTCGATTTCACGGGCGTTTACTGCCTTTTCAATTAAGATTTTGTCGTCCCAGTTGAACGCTTCCATAATAGCACCGTTCAAATGCTGCAAGTCTTTGGCAAGGTTCGCTCCGTCAGAGCTTCCTGCAGCACAAGGTTTTACAAAAAGCGGGAAACCAAGTTCTTTCTGAGCTTTTTCAAGTACTTCATCATACCGTTTCCAGTCGGCCAAATCACTGCGTCTCATGCAGAAGCCAGGAACGACAGGAATACCGGCATGTTCAAGAACAACTTTTGTTTTTTCTTTGTCCATTGTTTCGGCACTTCCAAGAGTTGTACAGCCGACATAAGGAACGTCTACCATTTCAAAAAGCCCCTGAATCGTTCCGTCTTCACCGAAAGGTCCGTGCAAAACAGGGAAAACTACATCTGTAGAAAGAATTTCGTTTCCAACGCGAAAAGTGCGTTTTGTTCCGCCCGAAGGAATTACGCTTACTTCCCTGGACTCATCTTCGATAATTTTAAATGAAGCTTTTGAATCGCCTTTAATCCGTTCAAATTCGCTTTCCGGCTGCAAAAACCAGCGGCCTTCTTTTGTAATTGCGATTAACTGAACTGTGTTTTTTGAATCGATATTGCGTGCAACGGCTGCTGCCGAGACTAAAGAAATTTCGTGCTCACCTGATTTTCCACCGTATATTACTGTAACTTTCATTTTCTGCTCCCTTTAAAATCCAATTTCTTTAAGCGCTTTTTCTGCCTCGGCTATTTCGTCATAAGGCATTACGCTGTCTTTGTAGATAATACTGTTTTCGTGTGCTTTTCCAAGCAGGAGAACGATGTCGTTTTTACCTGCCATTTTGAAAGCCTGTCGGATTGCTGAAGGCCTGTCCGGTGTAATAAACAAATCTTTATCCATTACTTTGCCGCATTTTTCTGAACCAACTGCAATGTCGCGTAAAAGGGCAACACTGTCTTCTCCGCGCGGATCTTCGTCTGTAAGGATTACGATGTCGCAGAAGCGTGCCGCAATTTCTCCCTGAAGAGGGCGTTTTTTTGTATCACGCTCGCCTCCGCTTCCAAAAAGGGCAATCATTTTGCCTGAGCAGCGGCGGCGTAACGGCGGGAAGATTGTTTCAAAGCTTGAAGGAGTGTGAGCATAGTCTACGATAAGCTCAAAAGGCTGGCCTTTGTCGATTACGGTCATGCGCCCTTTTACAGGAACAAGTTTTTCGACCAGAGATGCAACTTTTTCGATATCTGTGCCGGTAAGACGGCTCACAGCTTCAATTGCTGCCATGAGATTGTATGTATTGAAAGCGCCCGGCAAGCTTGATTTTACATGGAAAACTTTCGGCGGAAGCGGTTTTGCATGCTCATCGATTACGTGAGGCTCTGTCATGTCGAAGGTAAGTCCGAATCGTGCCGAAGCGATGTTACGGCCGAGCAGAACCGGTATTGAAGAAGGAATTTTTGGAAGCGGTTTTGCTTCTGTTCCTTCTGCGGCTGATTTTCCGGCCTTTCCTTCGGTGGTAAATCCAAGAACCGGCTGCTTTGTTGCTTTTATAAAATAAGAAGCACTTTCGTCTTCAAGATTTACGATTCCGAATGATGGAATTTTGACTTTTTTGCCAAGAATAAGCTTTTCGTGATTGTGTTCGTCGAGTTTTCTGAAAAGATTTGCCTTGTCGTCGCGGTACTGCTCGAAAGTTCCGTGGAATTCAAGATGCTCAAGCGTAACATTCATAAAAATGCCGGCATCGAACAAAAGATTTCCAGTGCGGTTGAGTTTTGGAGAAAGACCGTGGCTTGAAGTTTCGACTACAGCATATTCACAGCCGTTTTCGACCATTTCGTAAAGCTGTCTCTGAATAATAGTTGCTTCAGGAGTTGTCTGATGCTGAGGATTTGCGATTGCCTCACCGCCAAGAGAATATTGAACGGTAGAAATAAAGCCTGCTTTGTGTCCGGTAAGGCACAAAAGCTGCCACACAAATGAAACAGTAGAAGATTTGCCTTCAGTTCCCGTTACGCCGATAATGCCGAGTTTTGAAGAAGGATTGTCATAAAAGTTTGCTGCAACCGGAGCCATTACTTTGCGTGCATCGTCAACACGGATAAAGACTGGCTGGGGGTGTTGCGGGGCACTCCCCGCAGAGGGGGTAGCGGCCAACGAAGTGGACGCGCAGGGGGAGACTTCCCCTTCAAAAACAATCGCTGCGGCTCCGTTTTCGATTGCCTTTGAAATAAAGACATTGCCTGTTGTGTGTGTGCCGGGAAGAGCAAAAAAGAGCGAGCCCGGCTTTACGTCTCGGCTGTCAAAAACGAGCGAACTTATTTCCGGATTTGGAGATTCATTTTGATTTACCGGAGTTTTTCCGTCAGAAGCGGTAACTGTATATTTTATTGTAGAAATTGCGTCAAAAAGATTTTTCGTCATTTTCCCACCCAATACGAATTATCTTTTCATTTTAATGTTTTGCAGACTGGTTTACAATATATTCAAAAGGAACAAAAATCGTTATAATTTAAAACTGAAATACAGAGGAAATCATGGATAACGAAGAAATCAAACAAAAGCTTTTACAGATAGAAAATACAGACCTTGAATTTACAGTCACCATGACCGGAAAAGAAAGCACAAGGGTAAACGGTCTTTACAAGCCGGAAACTCACGAAATCCTGCTTCACAACAAAAATTTCAAAAGTGACATGCAGCTTATCTATACTGCAATCCACGAGTATACACATCATCTTTTAACAGAGGAATTTCTGGCTGAAACCGGCGGAAAGCTCCCTATGAAGGGCTCAAAAGTCCACACTGCTGCTTTCTGGACACGTTTTCATACACTTTTACAGAAAGCCGAAGAACTTGGAATTTACAAAATTGATATTTCAGAAAGTCCTGAACTTCAGGAACTTACCGAAAAAATCCGTAAAGAATACATCGAAGTAAACGGAAAACTCATGCAGGAATTCGGAAAACTGCTTGCACAGGCACACAAACTCTGTGAAGCATCGAACATCCGTTACGAAGATTATCTTGACCGCGTTCTCTGTCTGCCGCGCAATTCTGCAAAAGACATTACAAAAGTCGGTGCTGTCGAAGTAAATCCTGCTCTCGGCTTTGACAATATGAAAAAGGTTGCAATGCTCAAAAAAAGCGAAGACCGTGACTCAGCCTCCAGGCAGATTTTAAGCGGAAAATCCCCGGATACAGTTACCGAGCTCATGAAAAAGGCAGCCAGTGGTAATGATCCGCGTTCAAAACTCGAAAAAGAAAAAAACCGTCTTACAAAGACGATTGAAGCCCTGCAGCAGAGGTTACAATATGTTGAAGAAAGTCTGGAACAGCTGTAAAGTTTTCATTTTTCTTGCCGGAAGTTTCTCTTTTGCTCAGTCAAACGCAGCTGATTCTACAGCGTCGTCTTCCATTTCAATGCCACAAATGCCTTCAGTTTCCATGCCGGCTATCGGAAGCGGCTTTTACACGCCCGGAAGAAGCGACTTTTACAATCCAAATTTAAGCCGCACACAGACATCTTCTTCAAAAAGCACAAATACCGGATCAAATTCACAGACTTCTTCCAAAACTGACTCTTCAGCCGCCGTAACAATGCAAAATCAGTCTGCAGCCAGTGCACAGAATCTAAAAACTGCATCTCAGTCTGTATCTTCATCACTTAATCAGCTTACCGCCGATGATATTTCTTCTTTAAGCACTCTCGGTGCTTTTTCCGGACTTTCTGCCCTTCTTTCACGAAACTCTTCAACACTTCAGACAAATACTCTCACAGCAAATACAGCTGATTCCAAGGCTCTGCAGCAGATTCTTTCAGAACTCACAGAACTCAAAAACAAAGTAGACACTTTACAGGCTTCTGAAACATCATTTTCAAATGTCGTAAAACGGGAACCCAAAATTCTCCGCTTCAATGCTAATGGATTTGATTTACTTCCTACCTGTAAAAAAATCTACTTTTCAGAACTGGAAACAGACGGCACATTTCTGCTTACAGGCGACCGTAAATACATGTCAGAAAATAAAACACGAACCGAAACCTTTTATTTTTATTTCCGTGCAAAAGGAACTGACAACGGCATTACAAAATATTCCGTTACGCCTGCTGTGAGCCAGGATTATGAAAATCAATATTCATATCTATATCAGCTTACTCAAAAATCAGAACTTACCGCAAACCGCACAGGAAATCTGGTCACATTAAAAATTTCTGAACAGAATTTAAAACTGGACCTGCTGATTTCCCTTGATAAATAAATCCGGAGAATAAAATGGAAATTAAAATCTACAAACATTATGTTCAATATTATGAAACTGATAAAATGGGAATCACCCATCATTCAAATTATGTCCGCTGGATGGAAGAAGCCCGCGTAGATTTTTTCAGACAGATTGGCTGGGATTACGCTAAATTTGAAGCCGAAGGAATTATTTCGCCGGTTGTATCAGTTAACTGCAAATATAAGCACAGCACAACTTATGCAGATACAGTTTCAATCGCTGTCAGTATTGAAGAATACACAGGCATAAAAATCCGTTTTAAATATGTCATGTCAAAAGAAAACGGAGAAATTGCATTTGAAGGTAACAGCGAACACTGTTTTGTAAGCGCTGAAGGCAAAATAATTCCAATCAAAAAAGAATATCCTGCCTTCCATGAAGCAATTTCTGCCTTACTTTAGCTTTCAGTTACTTCAGTAAAAACCGCGTCCGTATTACGGGTTTCGCCTGACTCAACATCAAAAAGCGTTTTATTACCGTATGTAAAAAAATCGCCTTTTACGAAATTCGCTGACTTTGCTTTAAATGCACAGTCATTATCATAAAGATAAAAATTTCCTGAGTTTACAAGAATTTTTTTGTCGGCTTTGATTCCATTTTTTGAATTCAAAAAATAAGCAGAGAAAGTTTTTTCTTTTTCGACAGTAAGCGAAGAGCAGGTTAAAGCAGAGCCTCGTTTTGTTCCTTCAAGAAAAAATGTTCCGGCTCCTTTAATTTTGAAATTATCAGCTTCAACAGCATGACAGACATTGCCCTGAATAAACATAAGACCGCTGCCCCCCAGAACCAGATCTTTGTCTGAATGAAGAGCAGCATTTTTTGCAAATCCACGGCCACGTGAAACAATGTAATTTATACTGCCTTTTGCACTTGAAACTTCAGTCTTTGCTTCACATTTTATGGCAGCTTTACCCGAAGTATTTTCAAGATAGGCATTTTCCAGCTTTAAAACGGTATTTTTTTTCATCACCATGATTTGACCGTTAAAATAGCCGGAAATTGTATAAACCGAATCTTCTTCCTTTGGTGAAATTGTTATAAGGTTGCCGGAAATTTTAACAAAATCCATCGGGCTTATGCTGATTTCAGTGGCATAATTGTCTTTTGCAGATTTCGCATCAATCGACAGTTTTTCTGATTTTTTTTGAGCGCAGCCAGCCAGCATAAGCATGCCTGTAAATAAGGCGATAAACTTTTTCATAATAAATTCTCCGTTTTTTTAAATTTTATAAAACCGGGACAAGCTGATCGTCTGGATTTTCAAGGATAATATTAAGATTTCCGTTTCGTGTACGGAGTTCATCAATAAAAGCCTTTGTATCACAGTCTTTCTCAGGCTGAACCCAGTATGAAATTGTAAAAAGAGTGCCCATATTGCTCGTTTTTACATTTTTTACTGAATATTTTACAAGATATTTATCAAAAATACCATTAAAAATATCTTTATAATTCATGTCTTCTGGAATGGTGATTTTAAGAACCTGCTTTTCACTGACTTTCCATAGACAGGACAGTAAAATAAAAATTGCACTTACCACAAATACAAGTACAAAGCCGATAAAATAACTTCCGAGTCCCATGATAAGACCTGCAGCAGCAGCAAAAAAAGTATAAAGGATGTCTTTAGAATCCCCCGGAATGCTTCGGAAACGGACTAAAGCAAAAACACCTGCCAGAGAAAGTGTTTTTTTTAAATCAGTTGCTATAAACGGGATGATGATTGCCATGATTACCGGAAGCAGAAGAACCGTTATCACAAAGTTTTTAGAATACTTTTTGCTTTTATTAGCAAGCACATATCCGGCTGCAATCACAATTCCTGCAAAAAGCCCCATAACCATGCTGAAAAGAATTGCCTTTACCTCTTCATTTACAATAAATCCACTTAAAATGTCCATAATTTTCCTCCATGTGTTTTTAATTATGATTTATACACTGCATATTCCGTTCCATATTTCGAGAACGAAGTTTTAAAAAGTTTTCTCTCTGACAGGAAATGCACAAACCACAAAGGAAAGGCTTTGAATGCTTTTGCTTCCATAAGCCATTGCCCCTCTTTTAAAAGCTGATTTCCGTAAGCCGGTGAATCCAGCCGCAAATCAGTCCGGCGGGTCTGAATATTTGTATCAATAGTCAGACGAAAATCAGAATTATTTTTTTCAAAAAAAGCCCAGCGGTCATAAGATATGAAAACTTTCGGTTTTAATTTGTAAAAATGCATGATGTAATCAATTTCTCTCATTACCTGCATATTCATTTTAAGCGGCTTACCTTCGGCTGTGACAGGATTTTCCGGGATTTCACCAGTTTCAAAATATCTGTAAACATCCTGCAAAATAAAATTTGTACGCCTTTTATTAACAACGCCGTCATATTTTTTTTTGCTTTCAAGAAAAACCTTGTCTGTAAGAGCTGCCTGTCCATAACTTCTGAGCCTGATTTTTTCTTTAAAAGCAGGCTTTTCCAGAGATTTTCTGATAAGCTCGTCACTTTCCGTATCCAGATAAAGATTGCTTATAGAATAAGTTTTTCCATCTTTATTGAAAGGATCACTGTCCATATAATCATTGATGATTGAAAGAAGGGCTTTTTTATCATCATCATTGAGCATATATTTGATTTCACGCCGGTTAAAGACTTCTATTGCCATATTGTCCCCAGTTTTTTGATTAAAATTTCTTTTTAAACTTGTAAGTATATGTCAGAGGGACAGCTATTCCGGAAATTCCTTCATAGCGGGCGGCATTCATATCAATTCTAAGGCCGGCACCAATTGTTCCAAGCTTATCTGCCAAATCAACCTTAATTCTCGGGTAAAGCGTAATCCACCGGCAGTTACTGGCATTCAGCATTGTCCTGAGCTTAAAATTAAAAGATGCTTCAACAGATTCATTTACCTGAGAAGTAAGCCTGAGCTGCATATAAAACGGAATTCCTTCATGAGTAAACTCGTCAGTGCGTTTAGCTTTGCCGTTTTTGTATTTTACGACAGTACCTCCACGAACAATCGTCGTCGTTTCTGTATCAATTAAATTACCATCAGAATCATAATATTTGATTGTACCGATATATTCGTTTGTAAGGGCTGTAATCACATCACCATAAATACCAAGCTCTTTTTCAACAAATTTATAACCACCTGAAAAACCAAGTGCATATTTTGCCGTCTGTTTTTTAAATTCATCGGCGTTGTTTCTATTAACACGCTCTTCCGGAAGATAATCGCTTGAAGTAAAATTATAGTAAAAATGAATATTGGCAATAAGATTTTCGTTTCCCGTATAGCCTGCAAAAGCTCCGAATTTCCTGTCTGCTTCAGTAAGATTGTGCGCAGTAAAGCCTAAATCAAAAAGATTTGTAATTCCGCCGTTAACTCCAAAATCAATGGCTTTTTCAAATTCATTTTTTTCCGGATAAAATGTGCCTCCGCCTGCAAATTTTGCGTAAATCCCGTTATCAAAATTCCAGTCGCTTGTAAGTCCGCCGGCAAATCCATTTGAATAAACGGAAACGGAGTCATTTCCGAAATAACGGTCTTCGCCCAGAGAATCTGTTAAAAGCCTTGCATATTTTGTAGTATCATCAGCTGCAGCCAGATATCCTGAAGAAATTGCAAAGTGCTTGTAGAAATTGTTACCTGCAGCAATTCCAAACTGCGATACAGGAGTAAAATGCACAAAGCCGCCCGGAGCAAAAATTACTTTTGAAAGAGAATCATCAACAGTCTGATAAACGGTTTCCAGTCTTAATCTTGCTGTTATAAGTTTGTCTTCCAGATCAATCTGAAATCTGTCTCCAAACGAAATTCCTGAATTCGAATGTGCTTCTCCATAAACATCGCTTTCAGTTGATTTTGAATACAGATCATAGTCGGCAAGCTCATCAAAATCTCCGCCAACAGTATTTTTAATTGTAAGCTTTGTTTTTGAAGAAAGAGCTGCTGCTGTAAACAGGGCAAGTATTAAGCAGGTAATGTATTTTTTGTTCATAAGCAAAACCTCTTAATTTTATCCACAGATTAATGTCCGCCTGGTGTATTTCCGCCTGGTGTAGTACCAGAAGATGAGCCGCCACTACTAGAAGAACTATATGAACTTAAACTGACAGAAGAACTGCCTGCCGTTCCGCCAACAGAAACAAGTCCACCGAAATAAGTGTTACTTCCCGCTGTTGCCCCGGAAGTAAGGACAGGTGTCGAAGAAGCTGATACGACTATTCCGCTTCCGTATCCGCTTGTACTTGAAGGAGTTTTGAATGTATAAACCGTATTTCCAGCTGTAAGAGCATAAGTTGTATTTGCTGACCAGCCTGAAGCTTTATAGCAGTTCTGGGTAAGGGAAGCACCGCTTTCAAGAGAACCTAAGGTCATTACAGTACCGCCGCTGATGTATAATTTGTAACCGTCTTCGGTATTTGCATCAATGGCAACTTCAGGACTTTTAGAACCGACTGCAAATACTAAACCGCCTTTTATATAAAAATTGCCGTTTGCATCAAGCCCGTCATTTTCTGGAGCATAACCGCAGACATAGCCGCCGGTAATTGTAAATGTAGAACTTGCATTTATACCGTCGTCGGAAGCGCTGTAACCATAAACTTCGCCGCCGCTGATTGTAATTGTGCTTTTTGATTCGATTGCTTCATGCTTTTCACTTGATGCATACAGTTTACCGCCGGTGATTGTAATATCGCCGTCAATTTTAACGCCTTTTGCAGATGCACTTGCAGAACCATAAGTAAGCTCTGAACCGGTGGCTTTTACATTCACTGTACCGCCGGACTGAGTATAGTTTCCGTCTACTGTTATGGCTTTTGAACCGCTTCCACTGGCAGTTCCAGTTAAAGTGCCGCCTGTTACAGTAAGATTTCCATCGCAGTTAATAAGTGCCGGAGAATTATAGTCACCTTCGGTTGAATCATACACAGCAGCTGCAGTAGAAGTAAGTGTAAATGTTCCGGAATCTATTGTGATGTTTGCTTTTGAAGCAATACAGCTTTTATAATTTTCTGTAACAGAAAGGCTTCCTTCTCCATAAAGTGCAAGACCTCCCTTACAGTAGAGAGTTCCTTTGTTATCACTGTAAGAACTGTAATCACCGCTATAACTTCTTCCGTCCTTTAAAGTATTTGTACCTGAAACAGAAACTGTAGCCGCACCTCCTTTTGTAATATCAATGCACGGATAATTTGAAGAAGTAATGGTAACGCCATTTAAATAAACGCCGATTTCATAGTTTTCTGAACTTTTGATTTTTACACCGCCGGTTGTCTTTGTGCCTTTAAGATAAATCCATACACTTTCAGAAATATCAGAAGCATCTACTGTAATTAAACCGGCAGCTGAATCATAAGAAACTGAGGCAGTTTTATCTAAAAAATAAAATGCAGTGCCTGTAAAATCAGAATAATTTTCATCATCAGCAGAAGCAGTTACATCAGTAAGATTGATATAAACGTACTTGCCTGCAGAAAAAGACGATCCGCTTGCAGAAGAAGTTACAGAGTCAGAAATCACGTCATCAGATTCAACAATGCACGAAACAGTAAAAACTAAAACCAGAAATACAAAAAATGATTTAAGAAATACTTTCATATCAGCCTCTTAAACCGAATTTTAATCTGATTTATTTACCTGTCAAACCTTAAACATAATTATAAATGTTTTCTTATCATATACTAATTTTCTGTTACTTTTTTTATTATGAAAATCGGGAGTTTTGTTAAAAGAATTCCAGTTAGAATCATAATCAGTGCGTATGCATAAATGTCCTGATAATCATTAAAATAGCTGCTTGAATAAATTGCCTTACCTAAAGAATTTTTTGTCTGCACAAGATATTCTGAAGATACAATGATTTTCATTCCCATGCCGATTGTATTTATAAAAGCCTGCCTCAAAAAACCAGTCATTAAGGGAAGATAAACAGAAAACAAAATCCTCGGTGAAAAACTGCTGTTCAGACGGTAAACATCAATTAAATCTTTATCAATATTTAAAAAACCTTCACAGACAGCTTCACTTATAACGGGTATTAAAACAAGCGTTGAAGCAATATAAGGTACTTTTGAATAATCTGTAAGAAGCATTATTATGACAACTAAGACAATTACCGGTATCGAACGAAGCATAATCATAAGGGGAGCCAGTGTTTTCCTTAAAAAAGAGCTGGCTCCCTGAGCAATACCAGTTAAAATTCCAGCCAGAAACGACAAAATCAATGCAGTCACTAAATGTAGTAGAGTTGTCAAAATACACTGATAGGTTTTCGGTGTAATCATCAGGCGGAAAAATGCACGGCAAATTTCAAATATATCCGGGAAAACAAGCGGATTTCCTTTTGCTTTTCCAAGAATCTGAATAAGAAGTGCTATTACAAATATTCCAAGGCAAAAACTGAAAAATTCCTGCCGGTATGAGAATTTTTTTTGAGAATTCTGTTTATTTTTCTCCATAGTAGAAGTCATCAGCCGGCAGAGAAGAGCCGAATTGAGCCAGGTCAATTTTTGCTGTAGTTTCAACCTGCTCTTTAGCATCAAGTGCATTTAAATATCTGATTGAGCAGTTTGGTATTGCTTTTTCAGCAATTTTTTCATTTGGCAGAATTTCAAGTTTGACTGCGACTTTTGCAATTTCAGCAGGATTTTCTGCACATTTTTCACAGGACTGAGCGGCAAGTTTTAAATATTCACGGACAGCTTCAGGCTGTTCTTCGATTGTTTTTGTACGGACAAAAAGCCCTGCCTGAGTATATCCTTCAAAGCCGGTTGCTTTTTTATACAGTTCATTTACAGGATATGCTGTAATCTGCGGATTTTTTAATCTGGCCCCGGAAAGAGCAGGTTCTGCTGTAAGCACAACAGCTTTTGAATCAGAAAGAAGAAGTGAAAGTGTAGCAGCTGCGCTTCCAAGATAAGTTACAGATTTTGGCCTGATTTTATTGTTTTCAAGAACAGAAAGAGCAACTGAAGAATTTATTGTGTTTTCACCGAATAATGTGATTCCGGATTTTTTAATGTCTTTAAGTGAAAAATTCTTTTTTTGAGAAGCAAAATATAAATTTCCCCATGTAACAACTGCAGCAAGTTTATAAGTTGACTTACCCATCTTGAAAAGTTTTGCTCCGGCATTGACCGGTGCGATAATAAAATCTGAATTAGCGGCGGCAAATTCAGCTGAAATTGCTTCTGCAGCAACATATTTATAGTCTTCCGGATTTTTTTCTGCCAGATAAGCCAGAGCTAAGGCCGGAGCTCCGTTTGGCGAAGAAACTTTTATTTTATAAGAATCTTCTGAAATCAAATTTGAAAGGGAAAAAACTAAAGAAAGAGCAAAAATAATGATTTTTTTCATGATGAGTCCTCGATATAATAAAACTTTATTCCAATTTTAACTAATTTTCAAGCAATAATTGGCGGTAAATTATTTATATGCTATACTCACTTCCGAGGAAAGACATGAAACAGTTGACTGATTGTAAGGGTAATGTATTACCGGTTTTTGGAGAAGGAAGAGTAACCTATTGTTCTATAGAAAGCGGAGCTGCACCGCAGGGAAGTATCTGGCTTTTAAAAGTATTAATGAATAATTGTCCTGAACCTGTTGCAGGTCAGTTTTATCTGCTGCGCTCTGTAAAATCTGGTGTTCTTTTAGGAAGACCAATCAGTATTTATATGGCAAAAAAATGTGGGAATGGCGTTGAACTTCAATTTTTAATCCTGCGTAAAGGAAAAGGCACTCAGGAACTCTGCGCTCTTGAACAGAATGACAAAATCGAGCTTACAGGTCCGCTTGGAAATTCATTTCCGCTCCCGGAAAAAAACGAAAAAATCTGTATCGTTGGCGGCGGAATCGGAGTTGCTCCGGTTGCAGGCTTTGCTTCAACTCTTACCGAAAAATCCTACGATTTCTTTGCAAGCTTTAAAAGCGGCTCATACGGTCTTGAATACATAAAGCCTGCAAATCTTACAATTACAACTGATGACGGCTCTGTCGGAGTTCACGGAATGTTACCGGCAGCCCTCACAGCACAGACTCTCAAAGATAACGGCTACACAACTCTTTACGCATGTGGACCAACGCCTATGCTTGCCTACTTACAGAAAATCTGTATTGAAGCCGGCATAAAATCGTACCTGAGCATGGAAAACCGTATGGCGTGCGGAGTAGGTGCCTGTCTTGGCTGTACAATCACCACAACCGAAGGAAATAAACGCTGCTGTAAAGATGGTCCTGTCTTTAAAGGCGAAATCCTTCAGTTTGAGCCTCCAAAGTTCAAACCTGTTTTTGGAAGCGGCAGAGACTCTTCGACAGGCTCAGTGCCAGAAAATTTCGAACCTGATTTAAGCGTAGAAGTTGCAGGCGTTAAATTTGCAAATCCTGTAATTGCAGCAAGCGGCACATTCGGCTACGGTTCAGAATATTCAAGTATTTTTGACGTAAACGCACTCGGCGGCATCTGCTCAAAAGGCCTTACATTAAATGCACGAACTGGCAACACAGGCTGCCGCTTAGTCGAAACTCCTTCTGGCTTAATCAATTCAATCGGTCTTGAAAATCCTGGAATCGAACATTTTATAGCACACGAACTTCCTTCAATGCTTAAATTAAAGCCTGTTACAATTGCAAACCTTTCAGGCTCATCAATCGAAACTTATGTTGAAGGTGCAAAACTTCTCGATTCAACCAGTGTTCCTATGATTGAGCTTAACATCAGCTGTCCGAACGTAAAGGCCGGCGGAATGGGATTCGGTATGGCACCCGAAACCGCTGCAAACGTTACAAAAGCCGTTCGTGAAGTTACAAAAAAGCCTCTCATGGTAAAACTTACTCCAAATGCACCGGATTTAATCGGAATTGCAATGGCTGTGCGCGAAGCAGGGGCTGACGCTCTTAGTCTTGTAAACACGTTCCAGGCAATGTCTATTGATTTAAATACAGGACGGCCGGTTTTTGACAATATCCGTGCAGGTTTTTCTGGTCCTGCCGTAAAGCCGATTGCACTGCGCATGGTTTACGATGTCGTTCAGGCAATGAATAAACTTCCGGAAAGCGAGCGTATCCCTGTCGTAGGCTTAGGCGGCATTTCAAGCGCTCAGGATGCGGTTGAATTCTTAATGGCAGGAGCGGCTGCAATTCAGGTAGGAACTGCAACTTTTGCAAATCCAAATGCGATGATTCAGATTGTTTCAGGTCTTCGAGACTACATGAAGCAGAAAGGCTTTAAATCAATTTCGGAATTCAGAGGAATTGCACAGTAGTTACACAAAGGAATCGCACAGTCTCTGCAGCAGCATCTATTTTGTAAGAGTAAATGTGCTTCCAGATGTAGCCGTCTTTGCTGCTGAGAAAAATTCATCAATATTGCTGTAAGTGCTACCGTCTGCAGTTCCGCTGAAGGTACAGCCACTTGCAGCAGTCATACTGTCTGTAACATTTGAAACTGCATAGTCAGGTGTACTGCCATAAGATGCTCCAAATGTTACAGAACCACCGCTTTCTGTATCCCATATAACGTTTATATTTGCACCAGAAACCCCATCCAGTTTAATTCCACTGTGGTTGTGACCGATAATCGTGTTTTCGCCTTTAACAGTAAAATGCACGGTAAGAGTTGTTCCTGCATTTTTATTGTAAATTATAAGACCGCTCGCCCAGCTTCCTGCATTTCGCTTTACATTGTCCAGCGTTACGTAATAAGTGACATCTTCGCTCGTCGTTACATTTCCAATATCTATCTGTGAATTATTTGTGCCTGACTCACCTTGTATGATATATGGAACAGAAGGGTCTGTAAGATTTGATGTCGATGATGCAGATAAAACAATAACTCTTTTAAGGCATCCGGCTTCTGTAATACTCCATTCACTACTTTCAGTAATATGGAATTTTTCATAATTGAGTTTTATATAGCCTGATTCAGTTTCAGTGAAAACCTGAGCTCCTTCATAATATTGTGAACATCTGATTACTGCCTTTGAATCTGCTGTTCCTGTCAGTTCACCCGTAAAATTCAAAACAACACCAGACTTAAGGAAAATATCATTTGCACCGCTGCTTCCGCCTGCAACGACAGCTGTTCCGCCCGCATTTACATTTGCTGCGGCAAAAATTCCACCGCCTCTGTTAGCTGCCGTATTATTCTGAATGTCACCGCCCTGAAGGTCCGTAATTCCCTGAGCACCAAGACCGCCGCCATTACCGGATGAAACATTCTGTTCAATACAGCCGCCTGTCATTGTAAATACGCCTGTATCAGTATTCCAGACTCCAGCTGCATATCCTGCAGTATTTGAACTGATTGTGCCGCCTGAAAGTTCAAAAATACCTTTAACATCAACACCACCACCAGACTTTTCTCCGGAAACGCCGGCAGTATTTGAGCTGATAATTCCGCCGTTCATATAGAACTTACCGGGCTCATATGTAGCAGTGTCTGTATTTGTTCGTCTGTCTACAAACACACCGCCGCCATGAGCTGCACTTATATTTTCAGAAATTGAACCGCCGCTCATTATAAATATGCCCTGATCTGCATAAACACCGCCGCCTGAACCGTTAACTGTACTGTTATTACTGATTGTACCGCCGCTCATAGAAACAGTACCTTTATTAATGAAAACCCCGGCTCCGTTAGATTCAGAAGTGTTCGAATCAATTAATCCTCCGGTCATCGTAAATAAGCCGTCGTTTACAAGTACACCGCCACCAGTTCCCATTCCTGCGTATGAGGTTGAAGAATCAGCATATACTTCGTTTTGACTGACTGTGCCGCCTGAAATATTTAATGTTCCTGCACTCTGAACAATGATTCCACCGCCTTTAAGAGCTTTATTTGAAGAAATTGTTCCCCCAGCCATATCGAATATGCCGCCGGTTACAGAAACACCGCCGCCGGAATAACCTGCTTCGTTTCCGCTGATTACAGAAGCACTGTCAATTGAGAAGGTATTTCCGTTAAAGTAGATTCCGCCTGCATTATATTGTGAATAATTACCGGTAACAGAAGTTGAAATAAGAGACAAAGAGCCGTTCTGAAGCACGATTCCTGCGCCGTTCGAATTTGATGTACTTCCGTCAGCATTTATTTCTGTTCCTGTGGCGCTGTTGTCCCGGATGATACAGTTTTTTACAGTAAGAAGACCACTTCCTAAATAACGAAGGCCTGCACCATAACGGCCTGCACCGTTTTGAACAGTAAGATTTTTTAAAGTAACATCAGAAGAAATATCTGAACCGAATGCAAGTGCTATTCCAGAATTGTTTCCATCGATAAAATCAGAATCAGAACCTGAGATGCCTTCAATTGTAAGAGAATTTGCATAAAGCGTGCCTATTGAAGGATTTCCTGTAACAGTGCCGCTTATATAAATAGTGTAATCAAGCTCAGAATCAGCATTTCCGTTTATTTCTGAAACAGCCCGCGTAATAGAAAAATATGGATTGTCCTGTGTTCCATCACCATTTGAATCACTGCCGGTTGAAGAAACATAAAAAAATTTCTGGATTGCATCAGGATCCATTTCCCACTTTGCATGAAGAGTTAAATTACAGCGAACGGCTTCTGAAAAATCGAAATATTTCGTCAAAGAAGAATTAGAATACCAGCCGTCAAAAATTCTTGCCCGTTTAGAAGGATCTGCCGGCTGCAAAACATATTCACCGGATAATACTTTTAAGCTCTCTATTTCAGAACCGCCGTTAGTATTAAATTTAATGACACAGTATTTGCCTTCAGGTTTTTCGGTTTCATTCCAAAGTAATTGCAAATCGTACGAAAAAGAATCGGTTCTGTCTGTAGAGATTTTAAAATCCTCTGTTGAAGCAATCAAAGTGCCCAAAGAATCATAAGCATAAGATTTTATAAGATAACGGCCGCTTCCAAGATTATCAGCATTAAAACTTGTTCCAATTGTGCTGCTGAAAGTAAAATTTTCGCCGCTGTCCTTAATTGCCTTTGTTATACAGAGTGAAACATCAGAAACTTCATAGCCGTAAAGTGAATCAGAAACAGGCTTAAGAACTGTAAAAGACTTGCTTCCGTCAGATTCATCCTGACATGAAATAAAAGAGAAAAAAATTGATATAATGAGCAAAAATAAAGAAAACTTCTTCATAGTTCCCCCTGCAAATATATCAACTTTTTTAAAATAAAGAACTTTTTCAACATTATTATAACCTGATTTTCCAATAAGTCCAGCTGTTTTTAATATAATTTTATAAATTTTATTATCTGCGTTGAATGAATTCCTTAAAAATGATAATTTTCTTCAATATGAATTTTTCAAATATTTTTGTCTTACTTTTTTTGACCGGCACTGCTTTCAGTTTTCTTTTGAGTATGATTCTTGAACGGATTGATTTTTCATTCCGGAAAAAGCACGGCCGTGAAATTCCTGAAATTCTTAAAGAACATGTAGATTCTCAGACTCTTGAAAAGACCTGCCTTTATGAAGATGCAAAATATCATCTCTGGATACCAAGCACAATTCTTGAAGTAATTCTTTCGCTTTATCTGGTTTTCTGCGGATTTTATCCTGCGCTTTTTGAAAGAATCTGGGCATGGACAACAAATTCTTTCTTTGCTGCAGCCCTTTTTTTGATTTTAGGTGGAATTCCGGGGGCACTTCTTTCACTTCCATTTGCACTTTATTCAGAATTCGGAATTGAAAAACAGTTTGGCTTCAGCAATATGACAATCGGAATGTGGCTCGCTGATGAAATCAAAGGCTTTATCATAAATCTGATTATTATGCTTCCGCTGCTTCTGGCAATGACGGGCCTTTTTAAATATGCTTCTGAATGGTGGTGGATTTTACTCGGCTGTATCTATTTTGTCTTCAGCCTGGGAATTTCCGTAATTTATCCGATTTTTATCGCACCGCTTTTCAATAAATTTACTCCGCTTGAAGAAGGTGAATTAAAAACCCGCCTTGAAGAACTTCTCAAAAAATGCGGTTTCAAAGCAAGCGGTCTTTTTGTAATGGATGCTTCCCGCCGTTCGGGACATTCAAATGCCTATTTTACCGGCTTTGGTAAATCTAAACGGGTCGTTCTCTATGACACTTTAATTGAACAGCTTACTGTTGATGAAATTGAAGCAGTTTTAGGGCATGAACTCGGTCATTATAAACATCACCATATCCTTAAAAAACTGATTTTTATGATTCCTGCTGTTTTTGTAGTTTTATTTGCAGTCAGTTTTCTGATTAAATTTGCAGATTTATATACAGGTTTTGGATTTAACTTCCTTGAAAGCGGAAATGTGCCTTATCAGATGATGTTTATCGGTGTATTTTTAATAAGTCTGGTTTTTGGTGAATGGACTACAATCTTCAGCCCTATTATGAACTCTCTTAGCCGTAAAGATGAATTTCAGGCAGATAAATTTTCAAAAGAAATCTGCGGAACAGGCGATTATCTGTGCACTGCCCTTATAAAGCTCAACAAAGAAAATTTAAGTGAAATTCAGGTTCCAAAAATCTATAGCATTTTTAACTACAATCATCCGCCGCTTCTGGAAAGAATCGCAGCACTAAAAAAATAATTTTCTCAAGATGATATATATTTTTTAATGAATTTTTGATAATATTCTGACTGAAATTAGTTTTTGAGGAAATCATCATGAATCCATTTGAAATGGTTAAAAATCTGAAAAATCTTGAAGGAACGATGAATCAAATGAAAGAAGAGCTCGCTCAGATTTCTGAGACAGGTTCTTCCGGCGGAAATATCGTTCAGGTCACTCTGAACGGCAAATTTGAAATTACTGCAATAAAACTTGACCCTATCGCAGTTGATCCGCGTGATGTCCAGATGCTTCAGGATTTAATTGTAGCCGCTCATCATGCCGCCATGGAAAAAGTACAGGAAAAAATTCAGGAAAAATCAGGTTCACTTCTGGGCGGAATGAATATTCCAGGCTTAAAATTATAAAATGACTGCAATTGACGAACTTACAGAATCATTTTCACGCCTTCCAGGAATCGGAAAAAAATCTGCAGGAAGGCTTGTAAACTATATTCTCAAAGCCGATACTGCCTGGATTCAGAGGTTTGCGAATCAGCTTTCCACTCTGCAGGAAAAAATACATGCCTGCTCAATCTGCGGCTCATGGACCGAAAACGATCCCTGCCCAATCTGCTCAAATCCGCTTCGGGACAAAGAAATTATCTGCGTTGTAGAACAGCCGCAGGATGTCGCCACAATCGAAAGTTCACACGAATTTTCCGGACTTTTTCATGTTTTAGGCGGTGTAATTGCACCTCTTGAAGGAATCGGCCCAGACCAGCTTAGAATTGCAGGACTTATTGAGCGGGTAAGAGGCGGTACCGTAAAAGAAGTAATTATTGCAACAAATCCTACAGTCGAAGGCGACACAACAGCCCTTTACATCCAGCGGCTTTTATCAGTAATTCCAGATCTTTCTGTTACGCGGCTTGCAAGCGGATTACCAGTTGGCGGCGATCTTGAATATGCAGACCGTCTTACCTTAGCCAGAAGTTTCCGCGGACGAATGAAATTCTAGCGTCTTCCTTTGTAACAGACGGTGCAGCCGGTAATCATAACATGCTTTTTGCCTTCAGTGCGGTTAAAAAGACGTGCAATAAGTTCTCCTTCTAAAGGAACTTCTTTTCCGCAGACAGGACACATTCGCTTTACTCCAGGTTCCGGACGGGGATAGCAGTGAGGACAGCCGTGCACAGTCATTCTCTGGTCATGTGTTGTCATCGGTCTGTAAATACGGGAAAACATATCTTCATTTTTTGCCAGCGGAGTTGAACAAAGCGGACAGCGGACAAATTCAACAGCTCCATGTTCATTTTTCTGTGTACGGAGATTATCATTTTTTTGATTAGACTGCTGAAGAGTTTTTTTATATTTCCCAAAAAGCATAAGGGCAAAAATTATAACTAAAGAAGAAGCAAACAAGAAAAAATAATCCATAAAATAAATATCGGTTGAACAATAAATAAAATAAAATCATAATAACTTTTATGACATACAAAAATCCAATTCTTCTCTGCGATTATTCCGACCCTGATGTCTGCCGTGCAGGAGATGATTTTTATCTTACAGCCTCAAGTTTTAATTTTGTGCCGGCACTGCCTGTTTTACATTCACGTGATTTAGTTCACTGGACACTCATAAATTATGCTCTTCCCTCAATCCCGCTTCCCGGCTACGACAAAGTACAGAATGCAAAAGGGGTATGGGCGCCTTCTATACGTTTTCATGAAGGAAGATTTTATATTTTTTTTGCAACTCCGGATGAAGGAATTTTTTACACAAGCACAGCTGACCCGTATGGAAAATGGGATGAACTTCAATGCGTATGGGCAGGAAAAGGATTTGAAGATCCTTGTCCTTTCTGGGATGATGACGGAAAAGTTTATCTGGTTCATGCTTATGTAAAAAGCAGAGTCGGCTTTAATTCAAAACTCGGAATTTTTGAACTTGATCCGCGGACACTCAAGCCGGTCACAGAAGACAAATTTATTTTTGACGGAACCCAAAGTCAGCCGACAATCGAAGGACCGAAGGTCTACAAAAGAAACGGCTTTTATTATATCTTTGCTCCAGCCGGCGGAGTTACAAACGGCTGGCAGAGCGTTTTGCGTTCAAAAAAAATCGACGGCGATTACGAAGAAAAAATCGTACTTGCTCAGGGAGATTCAAAAATCAACGGACCTCATCAGGGCGGCTGGGTTCAGACTCAAAGCGGAGAAGACTGGTTCATTCATTTTCAGGATGCAGGCATTTTCGGCCGAATCACACATTTACAGCCGATGCGCTGGATTTCTGACTGGCCTGTAATGGGAAATGCCGTTCTTTTAAGCGATGAAAAAGCACTTTCGGTAACAGGAGAGCCGGTTACGAAATGGAAAATCCCTTTAAAAAACAAAACCGGATTTTCAAAGCAGGAAATTTCAGAATTTCAATTTTCTGCTTCCCCTGATGAAAACAATTTTGCAAGCACAAAAAATTCTTTGTGGCTTACCCCTTCTGTCTGTACAAAGAAAATTAATTCAAAAAAATTCACATACGAAAAAAGATTTTTTCTTGAAGAAAAATGGCATGAAAATCAGAGACGCGGAATAATTTTCTTAGGAAACGAATACGCAGCCCTTCAAATCGAAAAATCAGATGAAAATACTTTTGTAATTTCGTACCTTGAATCATCTGGAAGCGAAAACGGTGATACACTGCGCGAAGAAAAAATAATATGGAAACAGGAAATTTCACTGGAGGAACAATTAACTGCAAAGTCCGAAGTACTCCCGGAATGTTTAAATGGCGGAAACTTTGCTGCTTTTGAATCTGACAGCACAAAAAAAAGACGTCAGGTTTGCTTCAAAATGAAATTTTCATCCGGAAAAGACGGAAAAAGCGGAATCGTTCATTTTTCTGCAAAGGCAAAAATAAACGGAAAAAAAATTGCTTACAAATCAAAACCTTTTAAAACAACCAACGCACACTGGGTCGGCGGAAGATACGGATTTTTCAGCTGATGCAAAAGACTTTCAAAAATCTGCACAATAAACTACAATAAAACAAGAATTTACGAGGAGATAAAAATGGACGGAAAAGAAGAAATCCTTGATTTGTTACGCGAAAATGCACGGCTTTCAGTCGAAGATATTTCAGCAATGACCAAAAAATCTTCGGACGAAGTTAAGGCAATTATAAAAAGCCTTGAAGATGAAGGAATTATTTTAAAATATGCTGCCATTGTAAATCCGGAAAAAGACACAAATACAAAAGGCAAAGTCCGGGCAGAAATTGAAATTCAATGTCAGCCTGAACGGGAACATGGATTTGATGCACTTGCAGAACGAATTTACAGATTCCCGCAGGTAAAGTCACTTTATTTGATGAGCGGCGGATATGATTTAAAAGTCGTAATCGAAGGTGATGATTTAAAAGAAGTTGCCCTGTTTGTAGCACAAAAACTTTCTACTCTCGAAGGCGTCCGTTCAACAAAAACTCACTTCCTTCTCAAAACCTACAAAGAAAATGATGTTCTTTATGTTGAAGATGAAAGTGACCGACGCGAAGGAGTAATGGCTTAAAGTTCCCAGAATTTCACTGCTTCAAATGAAATATGCGAGCCGATTTTAAGATTTTCACATTCAATCGTATCAAAATCGGCTGTAATAAGTTCTTTTTCATCTGTAGAATCGCACTGAATTATAAAACGGCATTTGCTTCCCAGAAACTCTTCAGAAAGAATTGTTCCGCTCAGTAAAAAGTTTTGTGATTTTTGTGCGATTTTAAACCATTCCGGCCGGATCATATATCTTTTTTCTGATTTTTTTAAGATATTTGCTTTTCCCACAAAATCAGCAGTAAATACATTCTTGGGCTCAAAGTAAATCTGGCGCGGAGTTCCTGCCTGTAAAAGCTCCCCTTTATTTAAAACAGCAATTTTTGTTGAAAGCGAAAGTGCTTCTTCCTGATCATGAGTTACATAAACTGTAGTTATATGAAGTTTATGCTGGATTTCCTTTAATTCTTCACGAACTTTTATACGAAGTTTTGTATCAAGCGAGGAAAGCGGCTCATCCATCAATAAAATTTTTGGTTCAAGAATAAGTGAACGTGCTAAAGCCACTCTCTGCTGCTGTCCGCCGGAAAGTTCTGCAATATTTCTTGAAAGCAGGTCTTCTATTCCAAGAGAACTGGAAACAACAGAAATTTTGTCAGAAATTTCAGTTTTAGACAGTTTTTTTTGAATTTTTAAACCGTAAGCTATATTCTGCTCAACCGACAGATGAGGAAAAAGCGCATAATCCTGAAAAACAAAGCCGACTTTTCTTTCATTCACTTCAATTCCATTTTGATTAACTCCATCAATTAAAATTTCCCCGGAATCAGGAGTCAAAAATCCTGAAATTAAGCGAAGCAATGTTGTTTTACCACAGCCACTCGGTCCTAAAAGTGTCGTAAAACTGCCTTCTTCAACAGACAGAGAAAAATCATTAATCGCATTTTCTTTACCAAAAGAAAACGAAACATTCTTAAGCTCGAGTTTTGCGTTCATCAAAAAATCCTTTTTTTAGCTTTATAATTAAACTGCCGGATGCAAGAATTCCAAAAGTCAATGCCGTTAAAACAGAAGCAAGGGCACAGGCTTTTCCCCAGTCTCCCTGCTCTGCCATTGTTAATATTTTTATAGAAGCGAGCGGTGTTGAAAAAGAAACCAGAAAAATTACAGAACTGATTGTGCCGACTCCGCGTACAAGGTCATAAATAAATGATGAATAAAAACCGCCTTTACTCAAAGGAATTAAAACTGAAGTAAAAAGCCTGATTTTATCTGCTCCAAGAGAATAAGAAGCATCATCAATGGAAGATTTAATCTGAGAAAAGACAGTAGAAATTATTCTGTAAGAAAAAGGCATAAAACCAACTGTCATCGCTATAATTATCATTACTGCAGAAGCATGAATATGTAAGCGGGCTGCAGTAAGAGAAAGAGCCAGTCCAAAGAGAGAGCCCGGAATTGCAGCTGGAACCTGAGAAACAGTATCAAGATATTTTGTACAGGGCAGACTGGTGCGGTTAACCAAAAAACTGCTTAAGCCGGCTAAAACCGTGCTCAAGACAGCCGAAACAAACGCAAAAATCAGCGAATTCCTTAATTCAATGAAAGTTTTTCCCAGAAATTTAAAATGATCCAAAGTAAAATCAGTATTTATTCCCCATAATTTCTGAAATCCGCCTGCCACAATTGCAATAAACTGAGCAAAAACTAACAGAGAAACAAAAGCACAAACTGCAAACAGTAAAATCTGAGTAATTTTTGATGATTTTTTTTCTGGAAGCGGAGAACCTTTCTGTCCGACTGTAGCAAATTTTATTTTATTTTTTTTGAGAATTTTATTTTGAAGAAGAAAAAGCAGAATTGAAGGCAAAAGTAAGATTAATCCCAGAACAGCACTTTTACCTGCATTCATCCAGCCGTTTAACTGCGTGTAAACTTCAACTGCCAGAACACGAAATCTGCCGGCAACTATCATAGGATTTCCAAAATCACTTAAAACTGAAACTGCTATAAAAAGGGCACTGGATAAAATTCCGTTCAAAGATAAAGGAATTGTTACTGTAAAAGCGATTCGTGTTTTTGAAGCTCCCATTGCACGGGCTGCCTGTTCAAGCGACGGATTTATTCTCTGTAAAACCTGAGCACAGATTAAATATGCAATTGGAAAAAAACACAAAACCTGTGCGATTAAAAGTCCCCAAAAGCCATAAAGTGAAACATCAAGACCAAGGATTGCATGTGTAAAAAATCCCTGTCTCCCAAAAAGCAGGATAAACGAAAGACCGCCGACAAAAGGAGGAGTCATTAAATGCAGAATTGGAATAAAAGCGAAAATTCTTTTAAAAGGAATGTCTGCCTTTACGACCGCATATGCAAAAATATAACCGATAATAACAGAAAGTACAGTCGAGCAGACACATTCCAGAATTGTATTAAATACAGCTTCACGCCAGATATTTGAAGTAAAAACCGAAACAAAATCACTGGCTTTTGGAGTGAGAAAAACTGTTAAAAAAGGAAAAATAATACATGCCGTGAGAATTAAAATCACGGCAATGTAAACCAAATTTATTTTATTGATTTTGACCATTTATCAAGGACATCATTCTTTTGATCAGAAGCTTTCTGAACATCATAATTGATTAAATCAAGTTCAGAAATTGAAACTGAACCTTCCTGAGATTTTGCTTCAGGATTTACAGGAATTGTAAAAGTAATTAATCCCATAAGTTCCTGTGCTTCTGATGAAAGCATAAAATCAACAAATTTCTTAGCTGCAGAAAGATTTTTTGCATTTTTAAGGATTGCAATACAGTCCACATCACCAACTGACTGCGGCGGAGCAACTGGTTTTAAGCCGAAGCCCTGTGCATTATATTTTGCAATTGCATGCAGATAGGAAATTCCAATTGCATATTCTCCTGTTCCAAGTAATTTTGCCGGAGCACTTCCCGAATCAGGAAACTGGCCGATATTTTTTGAAAGTGAAATAAGATAATCCCAGCCCTTTTCATCTCCAAGACGCTGCAGTTGATTTTGTACAAACAGATATCCTGTACTTGAAGCAGCAGGATTTGTCATAACGATTTCACCTTTAAAAGCAGGATTCAGTAAATCTTCCCAGGTTGAAGGAATCTGAATTCCCGGGAATTTTTCAGCAAAACGCTTTTCATTTACACCGATCCCAAGAGTGAGTACACAAAAACCTGTCCATGTATTATCAGAAGAAACTGCATAAGACGGAAGATTTTTAGCTGAAGGTGATTCATAAGTTTCAAGAGCACCGGCTTTATCTGCCTGAATATGATAGCTTGAAGCACCACCAAGCAGAATATCTGCCATAGGCTCATCTTTTTCTGAAATGACCCGGTTTACAATTTCACCGGTTGTAGCACGCAGATAGCTTACAGGAATTCCTGTTTTTTTTGTAAATAAACTTGTAAGGGCTTCGGTTTCTTCGTCATGAATAATCGAATAAATTTTAAGAGTTTCCTGCTTTTTTTCATCACAGCTGAACAATAAAACAGAAAAAAGCATGGTAACGGCTGAAAAAATAAAGACTGTTTTTTTCATAAACACCTCGAATTTCCAATTTTATTAAAATAATAATAAAATATTGATATTATAAAAATACCCAAAATAATAAAAAAATATAATACCAGATTCCAGAAATGCTCCGTAAATCGATATAAAAACTGCCGTGCATTTTAAGGACAAACATGATATAGTAGTTATATCTGATTATGAAACAAATCTTCGTTTTTGCACGCCTGATTTTTATTGTACTCGCAATTGTCGGATTAAGTCTTATTATTCCGGTTTTAACAGCCTTAGCCTGCGGAGAGCTCAATGTAATTCCTGCTTTTACTGTTCCGCTTTTAATTTCTCTTGCAGCCGGAACATTTTTTTACTTTGCCGGCAAAAAAACTGCCGTCAAATTTTCACTTAGAAGTGTATTTGCTTTTGTTGCAGTTGCATGGATTTCAATCAGCATTTTTGGCGCTGTTCCGCTTATTGTTTCCGGCTCTATCCCGAATTTTCACAATGCTTTTTTTGAAAGTGTTTCTGCCTTTTCTACAACAGGCGCAACTATTCTTTCTGATGTTGAAGTTCTTCCCCGTTCAATAAATTTATGGCGGTGCCAGATGCACTGGCTGGGCGGCATGGGAATTATTGCCCTCACCGTTGCCCTTCTTCCCCTTCTCGGTGTTGGCAGCTTTCAGCTCATTAAAGCCGAAAGTACAGGACCCGAAAAAGGAAAAATTACACCAAAAATGGCAAATACTGCAAAAACTTTATGGCTTTTATACCTTGGCTTTACAGTTGCACATTTTATTGCCCTTAAAATCTGCGGACTTGATTTTATCGACTCCCTTAGTTACGCATTTTCTACACTCGGAACCGGCGGTTTTGCTGTAAAAAACGCCAGCATTGGAGCTTACAATTCACTTCCAGTCGAAATTATCTGTACTATGTTTATGTTTCTTGCAGGAATCAATTTCAGTCTCTATTTTTATGTAATTACCGGAAAATTTGATGAGGTCAAAAAAAATTCTGAATTAAAGGCTTATATTTCAGTTTTTGCAATCTGTGTTATTATGATAGCACTGGTTTTAATTCCTCATTACGGCTCTTTTACAAAAGCACTGCGTTATTCAAGCTTTCAGGTTGCGTCAGTTATGACAACCACAGGTTATTCCACTGCTGATTTTACAACCTGGCCGGGTGCAGCACAATTTTTTATCTTTGTCTTATTCTTTACGGGCGGCTGTTCCGGCTCAACTTCCGGCGGCTTTAAAATCATCCGCTGGGTTGTTCTTAAAAAACAGGCATGGAATGAAATGCTTCGCATGCTTCATCCGCACGGAGTTTTTACTGTAAGCCTCAATCAAAAAGCCGGCCGCAAAGACCTGGTTTTTAATGTCGCAGCTTTTGCTTTTGTTTATTTTGCTCTTGTTTTCATTTCGACAATGATCAGCACCTTCTGCGGTTTAGAGCTTTTTACAGGTTTTACGGCAAGTCTGTCAATGGTCGGTAACATCGGACCGGCTTTTGGACTTCTCGGACCTTCAGAAAACTACGGTGCCATATGCCCGTTCTTAAAATACTGGTACTGCTTTGCAATGATTGCAGGCCGTCTCGAACTTTACAATCTGATTATCTTCCTTTTTCCTGATTACTGGAAAAAATAAAAGACCGGGCAAACTTCAAGTTTAATTCTTTCCACAGAGATTTATTAAAATCTCTGCTGCTTTACTCATTTCTGAAAGATTTGCCCATTCTTCGCGTGAATGAAAATTGTGACCGCCTGTAAAAATATTCGGACATGGAATTCCCATTTCTGTAAGCCGTGAACCGTCTGTACCGCCACGAATCGGTGTGAAAACAGGTTCAACTCCGGCTTTTCTGTATGAATCAACAAGCTTTTCAATTACATCTTTGCGCGAAGCAAAGCCATTTTTCATGTTCAGATACTGCTGAGTGTGCACTACTTCGGCTTTTCCGCCAAAAGCAAGTGCTGTTGCATTTGCCAGAGTTTCAACAAGGGCTTTACGTTTTTCCATACCTGAAGATTCAAAATCACGCAGAAAAATAACGACTTTTGCGTTTTCGATTGAACCTTCAATTGACATTGGAGCATAAAATCCTTCGTATCCGTCTGTTGTTTCCGGAGATTCGTGACGCGGAAGAGCCGAAACAAAAGCAGAAGCCATTGTAACGGCATTGACCATAACACCGCGGGCAGTTCCTGTATGAACTGAAACACCTGTAAAGGTAATTTCAGATTTAAACGCGTTAAAACATTCAGTTTCAAGCTCACCAAGAGAGCCGCCGTCTACAGTGTAAGCATATTTTGATTTAATAAGATTGAGCGGAACATTATCCATGCCATGCCCGGTTTCTTCATCCGGAGAAAAACAGACTTCAACAGGACCGTGAAGAACTTCAGGATTTCTATAAAAATATTCCAGAGCTGTCATGATTTCTGAAACTCCGGCCTTATCGTCTGCACCAAGGAGAGTTGTTCCGTCTGTTTTGATTATTGTATCTCCTGCTTTGTTTGTGGAAAGCAGCGGATTAACATTCTGACCGCTGACTTCTTCAACTGTATCCATGTGAGCAAGAAGACAGAAAGATTCCTGGTTTTCAAAGCCTTTTGAAGCAGGCAGAAAACCATAAACATAGCAGTGGTCTGTAATCTGAACATTCTGAAGGCCGAAAGATTTTAATTCTTCTTCAAGAACTCTGGCAAGGTCAAACTGTCTTTGTGTAGAAGGCTGAATGCCTTTGTCGGCAGAAACAGAATCAGAAGTAGTCCAGATTTTCACATAACGTAAAAACCGCTCTAAAAGTGAAGATTTAAGTTCATCAGTAAGCATAAAGTTATTATAGCAAAAATCTCCACAAAAAACACTTCCTGCCCTGATTATATCTTTCCTGAACCTTTCAGAATTGCAATTACTGCTTCTTCGAATCTTTAAGGATTTCAATAATTTCTGCCGGATTTTTTGCTTCCAGAAGAGAAAGACGCACCTCTTCATGCATCAACGCCCCTGTAAAAGCAGACATTGCTCGCATAAGAGGACCTGAATTATCAATCGGCGAAACGAGCATTACAAAGATTTTTGAAGGCTGACCGTCAAGTGAATCGTATGCAATACCTTCTTTTTTGATACCGATTGCAACACAGGTTTCTTTTACGCCGTTTGTTTTTGTGTGAGGAATTGCAATGCCTTTTTCAAGACCTGTACTCATTGAAGCTTCTCGTTCTTTAAGACTGTTCAAAACTTCTTCACGGTTAATTACATTTCCTGACTGACACAAAAGCGTAAGCATTTCCTGTAATATTTCTTCTTTTGTACTTCCCTTAAGATTTGTAGAAATACATGCCGGATTGAGATAGCGTTTTACAGATTTTGTAACGCGGTTTTCAGGGCAGGCAAATCCGTACTGAAGGCTTTCTGTATTTTTAAGTGAAGCAAGTGACTGCATTGATTTATTGAGCCGGAGCATGATTTCATAAAGTTCACCTTTGACAAAGCCCATGTCTTCTTCGGCTGTTTCAATAATCAGGCAGGTACCCTCTTCACGAAGAGAAATTGCGGTATCTCCTCGCCGTGCAGTGCAGATTCCGTCAGTAATATTCATCATCTGAACGTAGAAACCTTCTGCACGCAGGTCACGGTGAAGGATATCCATTACAAGATGAGTAAGTTCCTGATTTTTGAAATCCCATTCAAATATCTGGCTTTCTGAAGAAGCAATTTCTTTTTTAGTACCCCGACCTTTAATTGAAAGTGAAATGTTGAGAATCGGCGGAGCTACAAGAGTTGTAACAAGAGTCATAAGAATTACAACACCGAACAGATCCTGATTTACAATCGGCTCACCAAGTGCATCTTTTGCAGTCAGACCGATTCCTGCGATAATCAAAGCAACTTCACCTCGTGGAATCATGCCGGAACCGATTCTGAAACCGCCTTTGAGATTAAAACCTAGTCCAAGAGCAGGCAGACCACATCCCAGAAGTTTTGAAAGCACTGCGATTAAAGTGTAAATTCCGCCGCAAATCAGAACATTTGCACTGAAAAGTTTTGTTACATCAACGCTCATGCCGGTTACAGCAAAGAAAACCGGTACAAAAAATTTGTACAGAGAGTGAATTCTTTCCTGAATTACCGGCGCAATGTCAGTTCCTGAAAGAGCAAGACCTGTTGTGTATGCTCCGATAATCATTGCAATGCTCTGCTTTTCAAAAAATCCTGCTAAGAGGAAGGCAACACCAAGGGCTGCGATTGAAAAATCAGTTGTGCCGCCGAAAAGACGTACAAACCGCGCAATTTTTTTAGAAAGAAGAATAAATACAACAGTTGCTAAAAGCCAGATTCCAAAAGCCTTGAGTGCAATAATCCCGATTGCTCCTCCTGAAAGAGCCCTGCCGCTTGAAAGAGCACCGACAATTCCCATTACAACAGCAAGAAGAACAATTCCGAGAACATCATCAAAAACTGCCGCTGCAAGAATTGTAACACCTTCCGGAGAATCCATTTTTTTTCTGTCACTCAAAATGCGTGCAGTGATTCCGACAGAAGTTGCCGTAGACATAATTCCCAGAAAAAGGCATTTGATGTCAAAAAGACCTGAACATTCAATTCCTAAAACCGGAAGAATAAACATTGCACAGCCGGCACCAAGGAAGAATGAAACAACAACTCCGCCTAAACCGATAATTCCGCCTGAAACAGAATATTTAATGAAAAGCGAAAGGTCAGTTTCAAGACCTGATGCAAAAAGAAGAATGATTGAAGCCACCTGTGCAAAAGCATAAAGTTCAGGAGAAACAGCTCCGGCAATTGAATCTGTAACACCAAAAAGACCGTGTTCAAAACCTGGAAAAGCAATGCCGCCAAGAGCAAAAGGTCCTATTATGATTCCGGAAATAAGTTCTCCAAGAACGGAAGGAATGCCGAAACGGACGGCAAGTTTACCAAAAATTCGTGAAGCAAAAATAATAACTGCTAACTGAAAAACAAGATTTGTAATGATTTCTGTAATATCCATATTAACCGAATATTATAGCGTTTTTTAGAAAAATTGTGAATATTTTTGAAGATTTTGCAAAACCATCTGATTATGACAATAATTTCCTTACTTCCAAATTCTTCTGTAATAGTTTAAAATAAGAGAAAGGATTTTAAAATGAATACACGTGAAGACAGACTTTCTAAATCAATGCAGAATATTCCGCCGTCAGGCATCCGTAAATTTTTTGAGATGCTGATCGGCCATGACGATGTTATTTCACTTTCTGTCGGTGAACCGGACTTCCCGACTCCCTGGGTAATCCGTGAAGAAGCGTATTATCATCTTGAAAAAGGGCATACCTCATATACTTCAAACTGGGGCTTAATCGAACTGCGCGAAGAAATCGCCAAATACATGGAACGATACAACCTTTACTACAATCCGAAGAACGAAATTCTGATTACGGTTGGTGCAAGCGAAGGCGTTGATGCCGTTCTGCGCGCAATTTTAAATCCTGGAGACGAAATCATAGTTGTTCAGCCATGCTATGTAAATTACACTCCGCTTGCAGAGCTCACTCAGGCAAAAGTTGTTCCAATCGATACAAGCGTAAACGGCTTCTACCCGACAGCCGAGCAGATTGAAAAAGCAATCACTCCAAAAACAAAGGCTGTCATGATGTGCTCGCCGAACAATCCGACCGGCACTATGATTCCTCGTGCTGAACTTGAAAAAATTGCAAAAGTCGTCGCAAAAAACCAGATCTGGTGTATTTCTGATGAAATCTACTGCGAGCTTGCCTATGACGGAGCAGAACACTGTTCAATCGGCGAATTTCCGGAAATGAAGGACTACACAATCATCCTGAACGGCTTTTCAAAATCTTTTGCAATGACCGGATGGCGAATCGGCTACATTGCAGCTCCTGCCGAAGTTCTTGCGCAAATCGTAAAACTTCACGGCTACAACACAATCTGTGCACCGATTTTCTCTCAGTATGCGGCAGTTGAAGGCCTTCGACACGGCTGGAAAGATGTCGAAAAAATGCGCGTTTCATACCAGCAGAGGCGGAATTTAATGTACAAAGCTTTCTGCGACATGGGGCTTGAAGTTCCTGAGCCGACCGGTGCCTTCTACATGTTTCCGAGCATTAAAAACTTAGGCATTTCAAGCGAAGAATTCGCCACGAAGCTTTTCCAGAAGCACAATGTTGCAGTTGTTCCGGGAAGCGTTTTCGGTGAAGGCGGCGAAGGTCACATCCGCTGCTGTTATGCAACTTCAATCGACAAAATCAAAACCGCTCTGGATAGAATAGCTGAGTTTGTTGAAGAATTAAGAAAAAATTAATTTATGCCGATAATTAAGAAGATATGAACACTTTAATTGCTGTTGTAATAATTGTTGTATTTGGTACGATTGTTGTTTCTCTTGCAACCAGAAAAAAATCTGGAAAAAAAGGCAAGCAGAAAAGCCGTGCACAAATCATAAAAGAAGCAACAAGAAAACTTGCACAAAATCCTCATAATCCGGACGCTCTTATATCGCTTGGCGATTTATACTTTAACGAAAGGGCATGGGACAAAGCATATCCAATCTACGAAACACAAATGGGAATAGCAACTGCCCACAAAGAAATTGATATTTTTAAAGCATCTTTGCGGCAGGGCATTTGTGCAATGAAGATGGATAAACTTCAGGAAGCATTTAAAGGACTCACAGCTGCATATCAGATTAATCCTAACGATTATGAAGTAAATTATTATTCAGGACTTGCATTTTATAAAAGCAACAATTTTGACAAAGCTTCTCCAATGTTCAAAAAAGTTATTTTAATGCATCCTGAAGCAACAAATGTTAATTCACCGTTAGGACTTTCGCTTTATAAAGGAAAACACTACAAAGAATGTCTTCCGTATCTCAAAAAAGCACTTGATGATAATCCGGAAAATAAAGAAGCTCTTTTTGCAATGGCTGACAGTATGAATGAAAGCGGCTATGGTGAAAAAGCAATGAAAGTCTTTATGCATCTGCGACCTGATCCGGAATTTGGTGCAAGGGCATGTCTTGCTGCCGGAATGTTCCATCTTAAAATAAACCAGCCGGATAAAGCAATTCAGGATTTTGAAATCGGCATGAAGCATCAGAATGCAACCCCTGATGTAGCAATCGAAACCAGATACCGGCTTGCAAACGCTTACTTCGCAATGAAAGCAATTGCAAAGGGTATTTCCTGCCTAACTGAAATTCAGGCAATGAATCCGCAGTATAAAGATGTTCCTCAGCTTCTTGCCCGGTATTCTGAATTAAATCAGAACAAAAACCTTCAGATTTACCTCATGGCAAGTTCAAGCGATTTTGTTTCTCTCTGCCGGCGTGTTGTCGTAAAATACTATCAGAAAGCTGTAGCAAAAATCGTCGATATTTCAGTAACACCAGAGAATGTCGAAATCTTAATGAACATTGAATTCGTCCGTTCTGAAGAAATTCACATTTTCCGTTTTTACAGAAGTACAAGTGTTATTTCTGATTTATTTGTTCGTGATTTCCATGCAAAAGTAAACGAAGCAAAAGCCGACCGCGGTGTCTGTATAACAGCAGGTCTTTACAGTGACGAAGCCAAGCGTTATGCAGAAGGCCGGCCGATTGATTTAGTTGAAAAAGACGGGCTGGTCAGAATCTTAAAAAAGATTGATTAAAATTTATTGATTTTAGCTTAAAACAACTTATAATAAAGTGTGCAGATTTTTTTTAGGAGGAAACTCAATATGAAAAAATTTCCATACTTTATTATTACCTTTATTTTTGCAGTTCTTTTTCTTTCCTGCAGTGATTTAAGCAATTCCAAAGGAACTTATCTTGTTTTCTCTTCAAAATCGCGGGCTCTGGAAAAGTCAGCCGAATACCTCACAGACATCACTTTAGAAGGCAAAAGCTCAGCAGGGACATTAAACAACACCTGGAAAACTGCCTCTGAATTTCTTTCATCAAGAATCGAAATAGAAGCCGGCAGCTGGGAATTCACTCTGACTGCATATCTGAAAGAAACTGAGTACAAAGCCTCAACAACCGCACAAATTATCGCAGGCTTAGAAAACAAAGTCACATTTAAACTGGCAGCAGTTGCAACTAAGTTTGTTTATTTAAGTACAGGTGATGAAATCTTTTCTGATAAATATGAATCTATAACTGAAGCCGTTTCTGCAATTGAAGATGCCGAAAACTGCACGGACTGGATAATCTACATAAACGGCGAAATAACCGGTACAAACCATGTCTATATTGGAGAATCCTGTGCTTCTTCTATAACAATAACCGGTTTAACAGGCAGCACTACAGACATTCTTAACGGCAATGAAGAAGGGACTGTTCTCAGTATATCCACAAGCGTTCCTGTCATAATCAAAAATCTCAAAATTACAGGCGGAACAGGAACAGTAAGTGACGGATATACAAGTGCCGGCGGTATTTATATTGGTCAGGCTGCTACAGTAACCCTTGCTGAAAATACAATTATTACAGGAAATACAGTCGGAATCGATGCAAATGGAAAGTATGGCGGTGGTGTATACAATGCAGGAAAACTTTTTATGTATGGAAGTGCATTATTCTAAAACAGAACTTCCAACAGCAGAAACTAATTCAAATAGTGCATATTATGGCGGCGGTTTATACAACAACGGTTCTGCATATCTGGGATACAGCGGCATTAATTCAGTAGATGAAACATTAATCGAAGCAGAACTTACCGGTGGAATCTACTATAACTATGGAGCAGACGGTGCTGGGGCAATTTTTAATGCCGGTACACTTTATATTAACAGCGGAAATATAAATTACAATTACACAGCATCCTGGGGCGGGGGAATCCGTACATCAGAATCTAATTCAGTTATCACACTCTCAGGTGGTACAATAAGCAATAATGCAAATAATAACAGTATGGGCGGTGGAGTTATTGTACGTGGAGGAACATTCACCATGTCAGGCGGGGAAATTAGCAGTAACACTGCCGCTACTGGTGGTGGCATATCTATTACAGATGCAGTCTTTACCATGACAGGCGGAAGCATTAAAAATAACACCAGCGATAACCTTTATTATGAACGCGGAAATGGTGCTACAATTGGCGAAACAACATTGTCAGAAGATGAAACTATTACCTCAAACATTATAAACGCTGAAATTCAGACTGAATAAATCACAAACCACCCGTCAAACGGGTGGTTTGAACACAGCCTATAAGGCTCGGTTCTCAAGCTGAGACTTAAGTCCCGGCTTTCACTTACGTTCAAGTCTATTGCAGGTTGACCCGTCGCAGCCCCTGAAGGGGCGTTCG
>NZ_JAZOUG010000182.1:0-11183 GCF_045657965.1 Treponema sp.
CAGGAGGTCAATAGCCACTACGGGAGTCGAACCCGTCTCTCCGCCTTGAGAGGGCGGCGAACTAAACCGATATTCGAAGCGGCCAAAAAAAACGCTGACCTTTCCGTCAGCGAAAGTTCCCCAAGGAGGATTCGAACCCCCACAATCAGAACCAGAATCTGAGGTGCTACCATTACACAATCGGGGAATGCAATGTATGAATAAATATATAGAAATCATCATTTTATGTCAATAGACAAATCGAAAAAATTTCAAAAATAATTTGTTTTTTTTATTCTACTTCGACAATGGAGATATTCACACTGTCACTACGACCTTTCTGGTCACAGACAGTAACTGTATAATTTCCAGGTTCCGGTATCCATTCAAGTGTTTTTCCAGGATTACACCGTCCAATATAATCACTTCCACAGTACCACAACAATTCTGAAACATCAGCATCGCTTACAGCATAAAGAAGAATTTTATTACGTCTTTTGTCAGTTTTTCTGAATACATAGTCAGTTCGCGTCATAGGAGAAACAATTTCAGGAGGAAAGCCCTGTGACTTAGCATTATAATTAAAATCATTGTCAGGATATTCCGGCGGTTTCAATCTGGGAAGACCAGCCTGAGCAAAAAGATTCTGTAAATCAGTCGGCCAGAATTCACGGACAATAGTTTTTATATACGGTTTTCCAAAATCATCTGTTCTGTAGCCTGTTCTTGTATCGATATTAATTTTTCTGTGAATTTTGCAGCTTGTAATCGGCGATACACCAGGAATAAACCAGCTCCATTCAGTTTCTTCACAGGCTTCAGTCGGAATAGCCCCCGAAACAGAACATACCTTTACCTGAACTGCATTTTTAGGCGGAATCTCAGGTTTAAGCCTCTGCTCTGCTGGAAGTTCAGAAAGTAAATGATAAGCAAGATTAAACAAAAGCGGAGCCGCCATTGTTCTTCCCAAAAAAGAATTATTTCCATGTCCGTCAAAATTACCAATCCAGACTACAATGATATAGCGGTCAAAAATTCCGACACTCCAGCTGTCCTTAAAACCAATAGAAGTTCCTGTCTTATAGCCGATTTTTACATCTGTAAACTCTTTTGGCTTATACTGATATGGAGGAACATTTTCTTCAAGCATTTTTCGAGTGATAAAGGCACTTTCTGCAGTCAAAAGCCGTTTACCGGTGTCTTTTTTTATTGAATAAAGCGGATTAATTTCTTTGTATATTCCGTTATTAGTAAGAGTTGCATACATTTCTGCAAGTTCAAGCATTGTAACTTCTGCCGTACCGAGAACAATTGAAAGCCCGTAATGAGATTTTTCTTTTAATCCGGAAACATTGGCTTCAAGCATAAAATCATATAAATCCCGCTGTGATAAATCACGGTTTAATGCAATTGCAGGAATATTCCGGCTGTCAGTTAAGGCAAACCATGCCTTTACAGGACCTTTAAAAACACTTCCGTAATTATCCGGTGAATATTCATTAAAAGTAACCGGTGTATCTTTCAGCATTGTGCCATAATGAATTAGTCCTTCCTGCAAAGCCAGTGCATAAATAAATGGTTTTAAAGCAGAACCTGGCGAGCGTTTTGAAGTCGTTGCATTAACCTGCCCCTGGATTGAATCATCATAATAGGAAGCTGAACCGATATTTGCAACAATATCCATATTTTTCCAGTCAAGAAGCAGAACAGCACCGTTTTCAACGCCAAAATGACGGTTTTGATTAATATAATTTTCAAAAATCTCTTCGCATTGTTTTTGAAGAGATAAATCTAAAGTTGTTTTTATGATTTTTTGATGTTTCTGATACTGAAGCGGCTTTCGTCCGTCTTTTCCATAATAGATCATCTCACAAAAATGTCGTGCTTCATCCGGGAAACGGCAGACGGTTGACATCTGCATATCCATAAAAGATTCTTTGTCCTGATCTTCAGGATGATTTTCAATCCACCGGCTGAAGAGAACTTTACGCGCTTCAATGAGCTCAGCCGGAGTACGGTTTACAGCGGGAGAACGTTTCACAGGATTTTGCGGAAGAACTGCCAGCATGATATTTTCTGAAAAATTGAGATTCCTGATTGATTTTCCAAAATAATACCAGCCTGCGGTTTCAAAACCTTCGATATTCGAACCGCATGGAGCAAGATTCATGTAAAATTCAAGGATTTCGTTTTTTGAATAGCAGAATTCAAGGTAGAGGGCAAGAAAAATCTGTTTCAATTTACCGTAAATTGATTTTGTGTACAGATGATACTTTAATTTTGCCGTCTGCATAGTGATTGTAGAGGCTCCCATACGACGGGATTTTTTTATATAGGTTTCAATTCCGGCTTTAAAAACTGCAACAGGATTAACTCCTTTATGAGAATAAAAATATCTGTCTTCCTGAAGTAAAACTGCCTCAATAAAGTCCGGCGGAAAATCTGAAAGAGGCCGGTAAATTCTGAATTTATCATCAGACGTGAGAAAAACCTGCAGAAGTTCTCCGTTTCTGTCTGAAAAAGCTGCGGAAAATTCAACATCAGAAAAAATATTGCCGTTAATTTTTTCATAAAAAACACGCGCCATTACCGCAAAATGCAGAAAAATAAACGAGAAGGAAAAAGCGATAACGGCAGTCAGTTGTTTTTTAGACATTCAGAAAAATCAGTTCATTTTTTCGATTGTAACTGCTTCCTGCGGTTTTAATGCACGTATATCTTTGTTGTACATTGATTCTGCAAAAAGCGGAGGAACCGTAAACTTTCCTGAACTTGCAGCTTTTGCCTTATATGTAAAGGTTGTAACTTTATCGGTGACAGTTGTATAAATGACAACACGGTCTTCACGAATATCAACATAATCAGCAGACGGATTTTTATTGTATTTATTCGTACGTATTGATTCGATATCAGCTTCCAGACCAGCGCAAAGCATATCTACTACAGCAACATTGTAAACTCTTCCCTTCTGGCTGCGGTAAGAAATTTTTACAAGAATATCATCCCCTGTCTTTACAGAAATAATTTTTTTACCGTCCAGATTAGTAAATTCGCGGCTTATTTCAAGACCCTCTTTTATTTCCTTTGAAGGAATTTCTGTTTCAAATCCCGCAATTACAGTCTGATAGAAAAGAGGCATTTTTTTGTCTGTACGGAATGAAAGTTTTTCTGCTTTTGGAGAAAATTTTCCCTTAAGTACAGCAGTTCCTTCAAGAGAAAGAGATGTCTCTTCCTTACCGTTAATTTCATAAATCTCATAAATGCCGGCTTTTTCAACAGAAGAATAGCTTTCAAATGCCCTGATTGCAGCTGAAACAGAATATGTGTTGTAATAAGCAGATTCAAGATGTTCACAAAGATAGTCAATCTGATTTGCTTTTATATCTGAAATCCTCTCAGGGAAATAGCATGCTATTATTTCAATGTAAGTTGAAACATAATGCAGACCGTTATGAAAAATCCATGAAGAATCAAATGTCTTTTTACGGTTAATTTTACCTAAAATAGCATTGGCTTTTTTATCCTGTTTAAGCATTGCATAACTAGCAGCCAGATATAATCCTTCATACTCAGTTGCAGTATAATTTCTGCGATTTAAATCTCCTTCAAGTTTCTCGATATAATTTGTCGTAACAATTTCGTTTTTGGTAAGAATATAAATTGCATAAGAACGCTGTAAAATTGAGAATGAGTCATCTTTTGAAGAATCTGCGATTGATTTTACGGCTTCCATAACTCTGTTAAAGAAAGTTTGCGGCACAAAAAAGCCGTGTTTTTTCGCATCTGTCAAAAATTCAGCACAATACAGCGTGATTTCAGACTGAGCTTTACTTTTATTTGTCCAGTATCCGATATTTCCATCGCTCAGCATGCGTGACTGTAAAATACTGAGTGTATCACTTACCATTTTTTGAGCATCTGCGTGTGTTTTGTGACCGGCTTTTACAAAATCTTCATAAAGATACGGATATGCTTTACTTGTAACCTGCTCCGAGCATCCGTATGGATATTTTTCAAGATAGAAATCAAGTCCATCAATAAATCCTGCAGGTGCATTTGAAACAGAAGCCTTCCGCTCAGCAAACTCACTATAAAGATTTCGTTTTACATCTGTAGAAATTTCCTGTTTTTCTGTTCTGCCTGATTTTATCCAGATTTGATACGGCATACTCGGACGTACACTTAAAGTACTTGAAAGAGATGAGTTTTCACTGGAATCAGAAGCAGTAAACTTGATTTCAGCGCCTCCAAGCTCATTTTTTGCCCTGAGTTTAAATGAAACAGTTTCATCTTTTCCTTCATCAATAACAAGTGCAGCAGATTTTTCATTTAAAATTTCAAGATTACTGCTGACTTCAGCCTTTAAAGTGATTTTATTTTTTGTACCGCTGCCTTTGTGATTATTTGTAACTGTAACACTCACATCAAATTCATCAGAAGGACTTACTGCAAGTGGGGCATTCGGAGAAATTACAAATGTATTTGCAGCCACAGCCGATGACTGGGATGCACCCACTGTACCATTAGAAACAGCAACTGCCATTATCCGTAAAGTCCCGTTAAAATAATCCGGCACATGATAAGTAACACTGCGCTTTTCTTTACCAGTTTCGATTATTCCGGACCAGTAAGCAACCGGTGCATTCTGTTTCCGTTTGAACGGATTTAAATTTCTGGAAAGAGCATCCATACTTGCACCGCCACCGGTTGCACTCATAGTTTTTAAAACTTCAAATTCAGGAAGAATCAGATCAAGAATCTGAGAAGTGCTTACTTCAAGTGCACGTTTTTTAAAAAAGAAGGAAAGCGGATCAGGTGTTTTGTATTTTGCGACCTGTAAAATTCCTTCATCAACGGCAAAAATTACGATTTTACCTTCATCACTTGAAGAATAATTGATTGTAAGGTCTTCCCCGGATTTAATTTCATCCTTAAAATCAAGACTTATTCTGTTTGTCCGGCCAGATTTATCCAGTGTAAACGGAACTGCCCCGTAACAGAACGGACTCATAAAAATTTCATCAGAGGAAGGATTTCTGGTAAACATTACATTGATATAAGCATTACCTTCAATATTTTGAGGAATTTGAATTGTCTGAACGCTTGAAAGTTCATTCGTTTTAAACCACTTCCATGAATAAACCTTATCCCGTTCAACCGTAATTAAGCCGAATCCCGCATAAGGAGCTTTGATAAAGATTTTTGCCGTTTCTCCGCCAGCCAGATCAGATTTTTCAAGCTTTAATTCAAGTTCCGCTGTGCGGGTAAGGCTTCGTGAAGAATTTTCCTCACCTATAACAGTACAGTTAATTGTATTGAATACAAGACCTTCTGAATCAACAAGTGTGATTTTAAATTCACCTGCTGTTTCTGAAGGAACAAAGAAATCTGTACCGTTTTTAGAAATTGAGACAATCTGACTGGAAAGAGGATAAGCTTTTTTAACCGACTGATACTTAAAAAGACCGTTAGGCTGCTTTACCAGAGTGGAAATATATTTGATTTCTTCTATTTTGACAGTAACATCATTTAAATCGATTTTGTTGAGATTCTGGTCGATTGCGATAAATGAAAGTTTTCGTTTTGTATTTTTATTGATATATGAAAGTGAACCGTCCGATTTATAACCAATTAAATACTTTAGAGGCGAAACATAAAGGCTTGCCATTTGAGAAACAGAACGTCCGCTTTCTTTTTCAAAGCCTTCTGCATAAAACTCAAGGCGGTAAGTCGCTTTTTCAAATTTATTGACATCCAGTTCGAAGCTGGCATCTCCATTTTCATCTGTCTGCTGTGTACCTAAAAACTGTTCATACGAATTTGTTTTTGAGAACGGATCAGAAAAATAATAATCAGAATATTTTCTTAAAACAGGAAATCCCGGATAAAGATTCATCTGGGCCTTTACATCATTTTTACTTGCCGGAGTGCCAAACAGATTTTTAAGATTTACATTTCCTTTCAAAACCTGAGGATTTATCCAGCCACCATTTGGAATTGGCTCAAAAGTCGTAGAAATTTTTAAAGTGTCCGGCTGAAACTCTTCGATTTTTACAGAGGTTGATGAAAGGAAGTCTCTCTCTGTTTTACCGTTTCTCTCACGAAGAATATAGAGATTTACATCATAGACACCAGTCGGTGAATAATCTTTTGTTGCAAAAGTAATTTCTTCAAAACCGGCTGCTGAAAGCTGAAACTGATTTGTATACAGAACGGAATTTTTAGAATCCCTGACTTCACATTCAAGAGGAAGATTTTTTAAATTTTTGTTCCAGTCACCGGATTTTGCAATTAAACCAATATGTACAGTATCTCCAGGTCTGTACATTCCGCGGTCAGAGAACATATATGCATTAATTTTTGCAGGATTGTCACTTCCGTATTCACCGCCAATATTGTAATTCGAATAATCCAGGCTTCTTCCGCGTTCTGAATAAGGCATAAACGAAAGATCACCGGAAGTTTTTACAATGTATGCTGTAGGAGCATGTTCGTCTCTGTAAACATCTGATGTAGTTTTTGGAAGATTTGCGTGCCCTGTAGAATCAGTATAGGTCGAAACAATTGCATTTCCGTTTAAGCCGACAATCTGAACCTGAGCATTTGAAACAGGATTTCCGCTTGAAATTGACTGCACAAAAACATCTTTGGTACCGTCAGGATTTCTTTTTACAATAAAGCCAAGATCTGTAACAAGGATTAGTCTTTTATCTTTCTTAGAATAATAATCTGCTCTATTATTGGAATAATCTTCAACTTCAAAGAGAAAGAGCCCGTTTGAAAGATTTTTTCCGGGGTTTGGCGTAAGGTGAGAAGAAAAATCAAATGAAAAATATGAAACCTTTTCTTTAGACCATCCGGGAACATTATAAACTGCATATTCTTTTTCAGAAATATTGTCTTCATCAAAACTGTATGAATCAAAACGGAAATTCTTCATATCACCGTTTGACATCGAAACCAGATGATTTACATCCTTCGGCATGATTCTTGACAGTGTGTAGCGTACTTTTGAAACACCCCTGGAAGAAAGCGCCATTTTTCGGCTTCCTGAAAGCGAAAGAATCGTGCCTTCAGAAAGAATTCCAAGTTCAACCGGATAAGATTTTACCTGAATAAAGGCATACGGATAATCATCAAGACAGGAAAGTTTATATCCGCCTAAAAAGCTGATTGTGCCTGTAAAACGCACAAAAATATAAGAACTTTCAGGAGCTTTGATGATAAAATTATTTAATGTTACTGCATTTTCTGCAGTCGGAATAAGTTCTGCTTCAATTTTTTTAGACTGTGATTTTACTAAATCTGTAAAAACATCCTTTTCTGACCACTCCCAGTCGTAATTTTTCTGTTCCTGAAATCCCTGCTCTTCCGGCTTATCTTTTGGAAGCACAAAAACTTCCATATGGGAAAGCAGCTCTTCACCGCTTACCTGACCTTTTGTTTCAACACTTATAATCTGATCATAATTCTGCGCCTCGTTTTTTATAAGGCTGTGAGAAATTTCATTAATTTTTACATAATCGGTCATGCCTGGAATTTCAACCGGATAACTTCCGCTCATTTTATCCGTACCGCCGAAAGTTGTTTTAATTCCTGAAGAGCGTTTTACTGTAAAAGTAGAAGTTTTTGGCGGAATCGGAATCAAATCACTTACAAGATATACTTCACGGGAATCTTTACTCCAGGAAACAGTGTAATCAACTTTTTTAGTTGAAGAACTGCCTTTTTCACCAACAACTTTCATTTCCATAGAAATGAATTTCTCAAAACCTTCTTTTTCAATCGGATGGCTTGCAGAAAAGGAAGCTGTAACCCGCTTTTCTGAAGGATTTTCCGGATTTATGTAAAATTCAATATCAGAAAGAGTAATTTCAAACCCGTCTGTTTTAAATGAAAAATCGTTATTAACGCGGACATTATCAGAGAAAATCTTTTGATTCATTTTGACTTTATATGTAGTTCCAAGCTGCCAGCGTTCTTCAGGCTTAAAAACTAATGCTGAATCAGAACTCCAGCGCCACTTACCGGGAATTGCAGGAGAAATTTCGATTAAACTGCCTTCTTCTCCATCATCTGGTATTTCTTTATCGGTTAAATCAAGTCTTGAAACCGAACCGCCGAATTCAACATAAAGTGTATCGATTGCACCATCAGCATTGTAAGCAACACTCGGCTTGTAAACACCGTACTCTACAAACACTTTTTCTGTTTTTTCTTTGCAGGAAAAAGTAACAAAAGCAAAAATTGAAAGAAGAACAGAAATGAAAACAACATTTTTTTTCATATAAAAACTCCATTTTTTTTGGATAAATTATTCTAACATAAAGACAACAACTTGCAAATTACTATTTTCTCCCTTAGAATATAAAAATATGCAGTTAGAAGGCACAGTTTTAAGCGGAAGCAACAATATTTTTGAAATTGAATGTGACGATACAGACGATGACGGTAACCACATATTACGTTCATGCTCATTTAAAAGCAAACGGCTCAAACTAGATACCCGTTATTACAATCCTTTAGCGCCCGGAGACCGGGTTCAGCTGGAAATTGAAAATCAGGAAGACAAAAAAGGTCTGATTCTTTCATTAATTCCACGCAAAAATGCTTTTTTAAGATGGAACATAAAAGGCCGTGCACCCCAGCTTTTAGCAGCAAATCTTGATTACATTATTTTAGTAACTACTCCGGGTGAACCTGAATTCCGCCCGCGATTCATTGACCGTGAGCTTGTACAGGCAGAATATCAGAATCTTACTCCGATTATTGTTGTAAACAAATATGATTTACCGGAAGCTCAGGATCCGGATTTTCAGAGCCGTCTTACAATCTGGGAAGATGCCGGCTATAAAGTTCTGCGCCTTTCTGCAAAAACAGGCGAAGGTCTTCGTGAACTTGCAGAACTGATTACAGGAAAATTAAGTGCTTTAGTCGGTCAGTCCGGAATCGGAAAATCTTCCCTTGTAAATGTCTTGGATGATACCTGTGTCTTAAAAACAGGAAGTTTAAGCAAAAAATATGGAAAAGGTTCCCACACAACAACAAAAGGCACACTCATGCACATCCGCCTCAACGAATCAATAGTCGGTGGTATTCAGAACGTGTATGCCTCAATAATCGACACTCCTGGAGTGCGCAGGTTTGTCTTAAATGACATTGAAGCCGACGATCTTGCACTCTACTTTCCTGAAATGGAAAAATTAATTGGCACCTGTAAATTCGGCACAAACTGCCGGCACGAAACAGAACCGGGCTGCAAAATCTTAGAGGCAGTTCAGGCAGGGGTAATAAGCGAAGAGAGATTTGAAAGCTGGCAGCGTATCCGCGAAGAAATTAAAACAGGTTCGTGGGAAGACTAAAAAATAAGAATGCACAAAAGAACACTCGAACAGCTTGATTATTACAGAATCCGTGACACTATTGCAAACTTTTGCGTAAGCGAAGAGGGAAAGAATGCGCTTTTAAGGCGGGAACCTTTTACTCAGAAAGACACAGAAGAAATAAACTCTCTTAAAACTCTTTCTTCCCAGTGGCAGAAAGCCGTTCAATCTAAAAATCCAGTGCGCCTTCACTCATGGCCGGAAATTTATTCGTTTTTAAAACTTTTGCAGGCTGAAGGCACAACTCTTGAACAACAGCAGCTTTACGCACTCTACCTTTTTGCAAACTCTGCACTCGATTTATATTCTTCTGTTAAAACTTCATCGGCAGAACTTTCCCTTAAAAATCTGCTCGATCTTGCAGAAACTCTTCCCTACACAGCACTCGAGAACTCTGTTTCGATTATTTCGCGCATTTTAGACAAGGACGGAAACCTTAAAGATTTGCCTGTACTGCGTGAAATACGGGCAAAAATCGCTCAGATCAATACTGAAATCAAAGCTGCGCTCAAAAAATACACAAGCGACACTTCCCTCAATTCAGTTCTAGAAAGTAATGTACCGGCATTCAGGGCGGACAGGCAGGTTCTGGCGGTAAAAGCAAGCCAGAGAAACAGAATCTCCGGTATCGTTCACGAAGTTTCAACTTCAGGCCAGACTCTTTTTATTGAACCTGAAGAAGTCGTACGCAAAAACAATGAACTTTTACAGGAAGAAGCCCGTCTGGCGCAGGAAACAAAAAAAATCTTTAAAGAAACAACATTCCTTCTCCATCCGCTTTACGATGATTTAAAATCAGCCCTTAAAACGATGACGCTTTTTGACTCTACCTATGCACCTGCCAGATGGGGCTCAGAAAATCTCTGCAATTACGCACACAACTGTTCCAGAAGCGAAGAAGATTTTCCAGTATTGATTCAGGCACGGCATCCTCTGCTCGGCGAAAAAGCCGTTCCAATCGACATAAAATGGCTTCCAGGGAAAAATGTTCTGATTATAACAGGCCCGAACACAGGCGGAAAAACAGTCACCTTAAAAACATTTGCACTTCTTTCCATGCTCAACCAGTCAGGCTTTCCGGTTCCGGCAAGTGACGGCACCCGCCTTCCTGTCTTTAATTCAATTTTTGCTGATATCGGTGATGACCAGTCAATCGACAATTCGCTTTCAACATTCAGTGCACACATGAAAAACATTGCAGCCGCAGTAAAACATGCAGACAGCAGTTCCCTCGTCCTTTTAGACGAATTCGGCGGCGGAACTGACCCGCAGGAAGGCGGTGCTGTTGCAATGGCATGTCTTGATTCTTTAATTGAAAAAAACGCCTTTGTATTAGTTACAACACACCATGGAAGTCTCAAAAATTACGGCTACACCACTCCTTCATGCATAAACGCAAGTGCGGAATTTGATTCAAAGTCTTTAGCCCCGACTTACAAAATCGTAATGGGTGTTCCGGGTGAAAGCCATGCCTTAGACATTGCAAAACGCTCAGGTCTTCCTTCTAACGTAGTTGCAAAAGCAAAAAGCTACCTTACAAACCAGCAGGCAGACGTTTCTACCCTTATCAAAGGCCTTACACAAAAACACGCAGAACTAAACAGACGTGAAAAAGAATTTTCTGATACAGAAAACCGGCAGAAAGAAAAAACGGCAAAACTTGAGCAGAAAGACCTTCGACTCCGTCAGAAAGAAAACGAGCTTAAAGAAAGAGAATCGCGGGAAGAATCAAGATTTTTACGCGAAACAAGAAAAACACTCGAAAACCTTGTGCGTGAACTTCGTGAAGGTGAAATTACACGCGAAAAAACTCTCAAAATG
>NZ_JAZOUG010000183.1:0-6109 GCF_045657965.1 Treponema sp.
GACGAGGGTTCGACTCCCTTCTGCCGCTTAAAATCCTGAGTTTTGCACTCAGGATTTTTTTTTGTTCAAAAAAGTATAATTCAATTCAGGCAAAAAAAATCGGAATAAACTGAAAGTCTATTCCGAATCATTTTATTAAAAATTAAATCTTTCCGATAAATCCTTTTTTCTCCAGATAATCAAGAATTAAGTCAACAATCATTTCAGGTGTACGGGTTGCTGTATCGATTTTAAGGTCGGCAAACTCATACTCGTTATTGTCAATCTGATAAAGCTTCATATATCGTGCAGAATCTTCACGGTCACGCATTGCTGTAAAATCTTTAATCTGCTGTAAATCACCGCCTTCACGATTTAAAATCCGCTTTGCACGGGTATCATCACTTGCGATTAAGTAAACTTTTACATCAGCTTCTTTTAACATCCAGATTGCAAGACGGCTGCCAAGGACACAGGATTCTGCCTGTGCCAGTGCAACCTGATGTGTATCAACAGCAACATCGTAGCTGTCATCAGTTTTAGCATTTTCAATTACCTGAGCTAAAGTCATTCCCTTTTCGGATGCCAGCTGGCGGAAAGTGTAATTAATCAGCTTAATTCCAAGCTTTTCTGCAAGCATAGTAGAAACAGTTGTATTTCCACAGCCGGACTTTCCCGAAATCGCCACGCGAAGTTCTTTTTTAAGTTTATACATTTATCCTCCAAATGCACGGCATGGATGCCGCGTAAAAGCCAAGAGAGAAAATTCTGTTTACCTTCAGGTGAACAGAATTTTCTCGTTGGAAGCAGAATTACACGGATGTAATTTTGCTTCCAGTTACTCAACATTCTTAGATTGTTCACGGATATTTTCCAGTGCGTCTTTTGCGTTGATTACCTGCTCACCTACTTCCGTGAACTGATTTTTACTTCCGATTGTGTTGATTTCGCGGTTTGCTTCCTGGCAGATAAAATCAATACGCTTACCCGGGACAGGATTTTCGTTAAATTCTTTACGCATTGCCGCAAGGTGACTGTGCAGACGGATGATTTCTTCGTTTATGGTGTATTTTACCATCATAGCTGCAACTTCAGTCATGATGCGGTTTTCGTCAACACTGTCACCTAAAAGTTCGTTAAAACGTGCAGAAATCTGCTCCTTAAACTTCTGCTCCATTTTAGGCTGCCATTCTTTAAAAAAGTCAGCACAGGAATCAAGAACAGAAAGCTTTGAAAGCAGGTCTTTTTTAAGATTTTCACCTTCCCGCCTGCGGTCAGAAATAAACTGCTCAAATACTTCAGTAAAAATACCTTCGATTTTATTCCAGTAACTTTCTGCATCGTATTCATGAGTAATATTAAGAACCCCTTCCTGACCGACAATCAACGAAAGAGACACATCAGATGAATTTTTACCTAAAGCTTTAGCTATCTGACCAATTGCTTCGGCATACATAAGAGCAGCCTGAGGATCAGCACTTACTTTTGCAGTAGAATTCATGTCTTTTACGCGGATTGTTACATCAATCTTTCCGCGGACAATTTTTTCTGAAACAAGACGGCGAACCTTCTGCTCAAGCGGATTTAAGAAATACGGAAGATTTATATTTAAATCCAGAAAACGGTTATTCACAGATTTTATTTCTACGCTGATTTGAGTGTTATCAACAACAGTTTCCTTAAAACCGTAACCTGTCATGCTGTTCATAGATTATATCTCCATATTCATTACATGACGGACTTCAACTAAAGTTTTCTGTGCAATTTCGCGGGCCTTTTCAACACCTTCATTCAGAACTTTTTTGATAAGTTCCGGCTGCTGTTCAAGTTCTGCACGTTTTGTACGCAGAGGTTTCAAATGCTCGTTCAAGGCTTCTGTTAAAGTTGCTTTGAGCATACCGCCGCCGCCGTCACCAATGCGTTCTGCAATTGCTTCCGGTTCTTCTCCAGTACAGAGAGAGATAATACGGAGAAGGTTTGCAACTTCAGGGCGGTTAACAGGATCATAAGAAATATGACGTTCCTGGTCAGTTTTTGCCTTTTTAATGAGTTTTGCAGTTTCATCTTCGGTTGCAGAAAGCATGATTGTGTTTCCGAGAGATTTGCTCATCTTCGCGCTGCCGTCAAGCCCCATAATCATAGGAGTTTTTGAAAGAAGTGCGTGCGGCTCAGGAAATACAGGTTCACTGCCTTTACAGAATTTATTGTTAAAACGGCGTGCAATTACGCGTGCAATTTCAAGATGAGGAAGCTGATCTTTACCGACAGGAACAACATTTCCTTTACAGAAAAGAATATCAACAGCCTGATGAACAGGATAAGTGTACATTCCGGCATTAAGCGGAACAGTTGATTTCTGAATTTCGTCCTTTACGGTAGGATTACGGTCAAGTTCGGCATTTGAAACAAGGGTTAAAAACGGAACCATAAGCTGGTTTGCTTCAGGAACATGGCTGTGCGGATAAATACATACATTTTCGCCAGGCTCAATTCCGGCTGCAAGATAGTCGATTACAAGCTCTTTTGTATTCTGACTGATTTTATCGAATGCATCGTGATCGGTTAAAACCTGATAGTCAGCTATAAGAATCATGGTTGGAACGCCAAGTTTTGAAAGGCGCACACGGTTTTTAAGGGAGCCGAAATAATGCCCGATGTGAAGCCGGCCTGTCGGACGGTCACCTGTAAGTACACGATATTTCTGCGGGTTTACAAGAATATCAGCTTCGATTTTTTCGCTCATTTTCATGGCTGAAGCTAAAATTTTATCTGCATTTGTCTCTAATTCTTCTGACATAATTACTCCATTTTTAATAAATTATTTTATCAGAATGAGCAGATTTTATCCACAGAATTTTGATTATTCAATTTTATAAAGAAATAATGTTGTATAAAAAAAACTCCGGCCTGAACCGGAGCTTTTGCTGTTAATCAGAAAAAATTAATATTCTGAAACTTCTTCGTTAATTTCAGCAACATTTGCAGAAACCATCATGTTCTGAAGTTTCTGTGAAAGAGCTGATTTAAGTGCTCTTCCTTCATCAGTGTTGTCTGTAACGCTGTCCATGGCATTTTTAATCTGAGTGTCATAGAGTTTCTGGTTCATGCCCCAGACTGCATAGTATTCGTAGTAGACTTTAGATTCTTTTGAATCTTTAGCAGTTTTTACTTCTTTCTGAATCCAGTAAGAAGCAATTTTTTCAAGACCATTAAGTTCTACTGCAGAAACTGCCTGTTTGTACATGTTAAGTTCCTGTTCAAGCTGAGTTGGATCTTTTTCATCACCAGTCTGCTTTGAGCGGCCTTTCTGTGCGGCAGAAACAGCTTTACCAACAACACGCTGCATCTGGTCACCAACCTGAACTTCTACATCAACAAGGTCAGTCCATTCCTTGGTGAAATCAAGATTGTCACCGCGGGCGATTGTAACGAATGTTTTTTTGCCCTGAACTCCCGGCATGATTGTCTGAAGATATTCAGCTGAATAGTTTCCGTTTGCTACTTCAACTACCCATTTTGGAATTTCTGAACCGAATGAGGCTCCCTGATAGTCTACGATGAAAACACTGTTCTTCTGAACTTTAGCTGCTTCACCTTTGATACCAGAGCCTTCTACATTTTTTGTAGAACCACATGATAACAGTAAAGCCGAAAGTGCAGTTGCACAAATAATAGAAATCTTTTTCATAAAAATCTCCTATAATAGTTCAATACTATTTTAAAAATATTTATCTGTCAATAAGACTATATTCAGTTAAATTCCGCAGCCTCGTGCAAGAGCTTCTTTATAGACTTCAACATATCTTTCGCAGCTTGCTTTCCATGTAAAATCCTGGCTCATTGCCTTTTTCTGCATCTTTTTGATATGGTCTTTGCGGTTATAGTAAGCCCATACAGCCCAGCCTACAGTATCGTAGATTGCACCTGGAGTAAGAGAATCAAACATAAAGCCTGTTCCCTCACCTGTTTCCTGATTGTAATTTTCGACCGTATCGGCAAGACCTCCTGTACGACGTACGATTGGAAGAGTTCCGTAAAGCTCAGAATACATCTGGTTTAAGCCGCACGGTTCGTACTGTGAAGGCATTAAGAAGAAATCTGAACCTGCTTCGACAAGATGGCTTAAGCTTTCTGAATATCCGATTTTTGCCCTTAGATTCGGAAGTTTTGACTGAAGGTTATTGATTTCGTCTTCACACCATTTTTCGCCCGTTCCGATTATTGTAAACTGAACTTTCATGTCGCGGCAGATGCTGTAGATTGAACCGTAAGTCGGGGCAAATACTTCTGCAATACCTTTCTGACTTACAAGACGGCCGACCATGCCGATTAAAGGAATGTCCGGATTTACTTCAAGGCCAAATGCTTCCTGAAGTGCTTTTTTACATTCTGCCTTGCCTTTCATGTTTGAAACGCTGTAGGTTGCAGGAAGTTCTTTGTCTGTTTTTGGATTCCATGTAGAAACATCGACACCGTTTACGATACCGCGCACAACATCAGACCTTACCCGTAAAAGACCGTCGAGCCCGAATCCGCCTTCTGTAGTCTGAATTTCGTGTGCGTAAGTCGGAGAAACTGTCGTTACCATATCGGCACAGGAAATTCCTGCCTGAAGGTGATTGATTGCGCCGTTCCTTTCAAAGCCTGCTCCGTAATACAATCCCCAGTCGATTCCAAGGTCAGTGAATTTTTCTTTTCCGTAAACGCCCTGATAACCCATATTGTGGATTGTATAAACACTTGCTGTATGAGAAAAAGCGCTCTGGCTTCTGCAGACATGTTTTAACAAAACAGGAGCTAAACCTGCACTCCAGTCATGGGCATGAACGATATCCGGGAACCACTGGAGTTTGTTACATACCTGGAAAGCGCCATGGCAAAGAAGAGCAAAACGGTAAGGATTGTCAAAAAAATCAGGTTCAAGCTTTGTGCCGTAAACACCGTCGCGGCCAAAACAGTTTTCGTGATCTAAAAAATAAACTTCGACTTTAGGAAATCCTGGAAGAGGAGCTTTGTAAACTTCGGTCCATTCCTGCCCCATTCCAACCGGAACACCAAGAGGACCTTCAAGAGCAGTAAGCTTTTTGCGGTCTATTTTGTAGTATCGCGGCATTACGATTTTAACGTCGTGACCTAAAAGCGAAAGATTTCCTGCAAGAGCAGAAACAGCATCAGCAAGACCGCCTGTTTTTGCGAAAGGAACAGCTTCCGCACTTACCATCATTATTTTCATTTTATATCCTCCATTGCTTCGCAAAAGGCTTTTTCTGAATTCACGATTGTTTTTTCTGAAACACAGTATGCTAATCTGAACCAGCCCTTACCTCCAAAACCTGCTCCAGGAGCGGCTAAGATAAGGTGTTTTTTTAAGTGGTCACAGAATTCTCCGTCGTCGCCGTTAAAATTTTGCGGTACTTTACAGAAAAGGTAGAAAGCACCTTCCGGTCTGTGATATTTGATTCCGGCCTTGTCCAGAACAGCCATAAGTTTATCGCGACGTATTTTGTAGCTTGTATAATCAACCTGAGCATCCCACGATTTTGCGATAACCTTCTGGAAGAAAGCCGGTGCATTTACGCAGCCTAAAACACGCAGCGCAAAAGAAACTGCCTTGACAAATTCTTCAGGATTATCGGAAGCAGGATTTACTGCAACATAACCGATTCTCTCGCCTGGAACGCTTAAATCTTTTGCAAATGAAGAGACAATTACTGTATTTTCGTAAAGCTGGAAAGCAGGAGCAACTTCTGCACCGTCATAAACAATTGCACGGTAAGGCTCGTCGCAGATAAGGTATGTTACACGGCCTGTTTTTGCCTTATTTTCGTTAAGAATTGAAGCAAGTTCTTTAATCTGCTCTTTTGAATAAATCTTTCCTGTCGGATTGTTAGGATTATTGATTAAAACAGCGGCAGTTTTTGCACTTAATTTTGATTTAATTGCCTGTAAATCAAGAGAAAAATCTTCTTTTGATGGAACTTCGATTAAAATGCCGCCGTGATTTTTTGTATAGTGGCGGTATTCAGCAAAAAATGGAGACGGAACAATAATTTCATCGTCAGGATTTAGGATTGCCTTAAAAACACAGTTAAGAGCTGAAGCGGCTCCTGTTGTCATAACGATATTTTCG
>NZ_JAZOUG010000184.1:0-3405 GCF_045657965.1 Treponema sp.
TCATTGAAGAGTCTTCCCGTAAAATCTGTGGTCAAGCCGATTTTGTAATACAATCCCAAATCATCAATTACTTTTGAAAAAACTCTTTTTAGCTGGCTTTCTCCGTTTATTGGCTTGTTGATATTATCATTTGTCAAAAGACCTTGTGAAAAAGATTCAATGATAAGGTTCTTTTTGTCCTCTGGAACATTTTTAGCAGTCAAGAAAGTGTTGATTTTGCGGAGCATTATGTCGCCGTCGCGTTCACCTTTTTCTGAAGAAGACCTCAAATCTGATTTTTCAAGCGGTTTTACAGGATTATCGCCTTTTATACCGAGGTTTGCAATAATGCTAGCTGCAACAAGATAAATGCGGGCAGATTCACCAAGTCCGCTTTCATTCTTGTAAATGTCGTTGTTTAGTTTTACAAGGCTTGAAGAGATTTCTGCCTCACGCTTTTCAATGCTCTTGTTTTTCTCTTCTTCGGTGAGATTAAGCGATTTAACTTTTTCAATAAATGAATCGAAGTTTTCTTTTTTTAAGAAAGATAAATCGGTATACTTTGCAACTTCCTGACCATAACCGTAGTTTTTACCCGAAACATAGAAAACACCGATTTCGTGCTGTAGTTTTCCGCTTTCGTCTTTGAAGCCTGTAACACCGATTGAAATAATGTCTTCGTAATCTGTGTAATGTAAAAGAGCGTTTGCATAGTGAACAGCTCCATTGACAGCATAGGAATTGATGTTCTTGTAGTCGTTTTTGTTGTCAGATGTTTTTATTGCTACATTGCCGTTATCATCAAGTTTTACGAGCTTGTCTTTGTAGCCTTTGTATTCAATAAGAACAGGATAAGCCGTGCCATAAGAGTCCTGAGCAAGCAACTTGCAGTCAGGTCGATTTCCGCCTGTTCCGCCCTGCTTTGATTTGTATTCGTCCAAAGCTTTATCAATCGAAGCATTAAGGCTTTCCTGTTCCAGTTTATAGTCAAGTTTATATGATTTAAGCCAGCCGTTTACAAGGTCAGCGATATTTGGTTCTACAGATTGTACGGTGTTTTTTGGCATTTTTTTGCTCCTGAATGGGAACAGTATATCACATCTGTAACATTTATTGAACAAGCTTTAGAACTTCCCCAATATCTGCATTCACACAGATTGATTTGTCTGCAATTTCGCGGGGAACTACAGCTTCTCCAAAGTTTATGCAGGCATAAGTTGCGTTAGGATTTCGTGCGGTCATTTGCCAGAAGGGATATTTGATGATTCCCGGAGTATTTCCGCCCACGCCGAGTTCTAAAAAGAGAACTTTTCCGTCAGAGTCTAACTTTCGGGTGCGGATAAAGTTTTCGTAACGTTCTGCAGCTTTGTACCATCCTTTGTCCTGAACAAAAGTATCGTCTGCACGAAGGTTCATGCTCATAGGTTTTCCGCAGACAGGGCAGTGTGGGACGAGTTCTGTAGGAATGGACATTTTGCCGCCGGAAAGGCCTGCCTCTGCACGGCTCGGGTTCAAGCCCTGGGATTCAACCATCTTTTGTACCTGCTCTTGATTGTCATACGTTTTCTGATGGCAGGCTTGAGAGCACTGGAAAAGCCCGTAATCTCCCTGAGTGTAGAAAAGGCGTTTTTTATCAAATCCTGCTTTCTGGAAACAGTGGTCAACGTTTGTGGTGAGGACAAAATAATCTTTATCGCGGACGAGATTCAGCAAATCACTGTAAACCGTTTTTGGTGCATCCATGTAGCGGTTTATCCAGATGTAGCGGCTCCAGAACGCCCAGTTTTCTTCAAGTGTTTTGTATGGATAAAATCCGCCGGAATACATGTCGGTAAAACCATAGCGAGCGCGGAAATCTGCAAAATGTTTGTCGAAGCGTTCGCCGGTGTAAGTAAAGCCTGCGCTGGTAGAAAGTCCTGATCCCGCACCGATAACGATTGTGTCAGCCTGAGCAATTACCTCTTTGAGTTTAAGAATCTTTTGTCCCATTTTGTGCCTCCAATTATTTCCACACGGATTCGGAAAATCTAACGATTTTCCTGTTGGGGAGTGCGCTAGGGATTGTAGGGGCGCACGAAGTGCGTTGCCGAAACGAAGTGAAGGCAATGTAGCCGAAAGGCGTAACCCCGGAAAGCCCCCTCGTAAAAAAAATATTCGTTTTGACTAAGAATGCTGTAACTCCTTAAATTATAAAGGATTACAGTATCGGATTGCTTACTAAATTATACCATAAAAAAACAGAAAATGGCATATTAAGTAAGCAGTTTAAGTAAAAAATAGTGACTTTGGGAAAAACATTTACAAAATCCTAATAATATTGTAAATTATTTATGCGTTCCTGTCTGCCCAGATAAGGACCTATATGAACAAACCCTATTTGTTGTTCAAAATGCGCAATTCGCCATACTGGTATGCGCAGATCAGACTTTCAGACGGAAGTCTTTCTAACAACAAAAGCACTGGAAAAGAATCCAAATCCGAGGCTGAAAAAGTCGTTATGGAATGGGTTGTAGCAGGTGCTATCCCTAAACGAGTTTCAAGAAAAGAAAAATCTGAAATCAAAACTTCTCTTGATACCCTTTCTATTTTGAATCAGCTTAAAACACATGATTTTTCTGATTCAGAAATCAATCAAATTATAAACATTCTCAAAGAACGCAACTACATCAAGTCCGCAATCCGTACTGAGACTAAAGCTGCGCGTGATGCAATGGAGTACCTTCTTGAGTTCTGGGATTATGACAAATCGCCATATATTCGGGAACTGCATCTTAGAGGCAAATCATTCCACAAGAAACATTCCAATAAAATGACCCGTATCATAATCAATTATTGGAAACCAATCATTGAAGGAAAACTTCTCGGAGAAATAACCCGTAACGACATCAACAAAATCTACGAAGTTGAATCAACTCAGAAACTTGCACCTAAATCCGTGAAATCAATTATTCATGCAATGACTGTTTCAATGAAATGGGCATTTCTTCATGGGCTTACTGAAATCAACTGCTATGACGGAATCATCAAACCTTGTGAAAAATCTAAAGAAAGGGCAATCCTCACAATGGAAGAGACAAGAGCCCTTTTTGGTGCCAAATGGAAAAATGATGTGGCAAAACTTGCATGCCTTATTGCAAGCTACACAGGAATGCGTCAGGGAGAAATTGCGGCACTGAGAGCCCAGGACATCGGGGACGACAGAATCTACATCCGCCATTCATGGGGAAAATATGATGGCCTTAAGTCTCCAAAAAATGGAGATGAAAGAGAAATTTTAATTCCTCAGCAACTGCGCAATATGATAATACAGCAGCTAATGAAAAATCCATGGAAGCAGGATTTGTCGGCATATGTATTCTTCAGTAAGAAAAAGGCTGACAGACCAATGGATGCTGATGCATGGGCTAAATATATGAGAGAGGCATT
>NZ_JAZOUG010000185.1:0-3570 GCF_045657965.1 Treponema sp.
ACAGGGAAGAAAACATTGCTACACGATTATAGGCAAGACTGATAAGGGCAAGACAAAGCCATGCAAGCACTAGTCCTATTGTATTCATAACTGTTTTCTGGTGATCAAGACGGCTGTCTCTGTTTTCTGAACGAAGGAGCATGATAATTACAGAAAAGAAAGGCAGCACAAAGAAAACTATTACTGAATAAAAATCATACCAGTTATACGGAAAGGCAGCTGCTAAATTTCCCATAAAAAGCGAAATTGATTCAACTCTAAAACCGATGAATGAAGAAGCAATTACACCTGTAAAGTGAAAAAATACAGCCCAGACACACCATATCCAGCCGCCCCATGTTAAAAGCTGTGCAACAGCAGGACGCTCAATTGCAGGATAAAAAATACAATAAACTGCAAAACTTACGGAATACATTCCAAAGAAAATAAATGCCAGGCTTCCAAAGAAAAAACTTACTCTTTCCGGAATGCCGGAAAATGCAACAAGTATCGTTAAACCGACAGCTCCACAGGCAAGGGCTAAAAGTACATTTAGAGAAATTACAGGATTTTTACCTTCATTTCCTGTTTTAGTATCAACAAAGAAAGCCATCCAGCCAAGGAATAAAGCGAAAGCAATATTTACAAATGCATATATCATTTTTTATCTCCCGACTTTTGCAACAAGCATGGTTAAGTCATCATGAAGTCTTGTATCAGCGTTATAACTTAATACAAGATTTACAATATCAGTTACGAAATCCTGAGGTTCTTTTGAGGCACTGGCCTTAATTGTGTTAGTGAAAAGTTCAGTATCACCTAATTCAACTTTATCTTCGTTCATGACTTCAGATACACCGTCCGAAGCCATCATGATTAAATCTCCTGAGAAAAGACGCTGCTCTGAAACCTGAACATCGCCCGGCTCAATCGGAATAATTCCTACGACAGAACAGTTTGAAGAAAGAGACTTGATACGATAACCTTCAGGGGAACGCGTAACAATAATCGGATCCGACATTGAAGCATTAACATAGGTGATTTTCATTTTTTCTGTATCAACAATACCAATGAAAAGAACAGTGTATTTATCCTGAAGATGCATTCCCTTAATAGCCGCATCAACTGAAATAATCATACCGACCAAATCTTCCTTATTTTCTTTGATTTTGACAGTATTCATTACAAGACCCATGACCAAAGCTGCCGCCAGACCTTTACCTGAAACGTCTCCGAGCATAAGAAGGGTTTTATTTTCATCTATCGGAAGGACAGTGTAATAGTCACCGGAAACGTTAATCAAAGGACGGAAATAAGCTCCGAGCTTAAGATTTTTAATTTCTGGAAGTTTTTTAGGAAGGAAGGAAATCTGTGCGTCCGCAAGCTGCTGCCATTCAGTAGAAAGTTCAGAAATTTCTGCCAGACTTGCAATAATTCTGGAACGGTTCTGGAAACGTACAAATTCTTCATAGAGCTTTTCATAAATTTCGCCGTCAAACAAATATGTATAACGGTTAAAAATATACAGATGTTCTCCATCACTTGCAAAGAAAAAACCTCGTGCCTTACTGCGTTTTGCAACAAGACCAAGACTGTCACCAATAAAATTGATAGGATCATGCCAGTCTGCGCCATAATTCTGCGCAAGTTTATTTAAAATGGCTGGATCTGTGGTAAATTTATTAGGACTATTATAGAGAACATAATTTGCATTGCGGTCAACATATAAAACAGAACAGTCTGCATTCAGCTCAAGCATTTCTGAAACAGCTGCTGTAAAATCATCAAGAGAATAACAGAAACGAAGCCGTTCAATAAATTTTGTAAGAAAGGCAGTTGCTCCGTTATCCATAACATTTTTTTCGATGGTATCTCTGGCATTGAAAAAAGTTGTTGTACTGGCAAACAGCAGAATTGCAAACACAACAGCCGTAACGATAATCGGGAATATATTTGAATAAGTCCGGTAATCAGTAAGTTTAATCTGCGGAGCAAGACTTACCGCTATTATTATAAATAGTAATGCTGCGAAAATATTTATGGAAATTAAAGCAGCTCTTCGTTGAGCCTTATACATATTTCCCCCTTTTTTTTATAAATCATCTCTATTTTATCGGCAGAAAAACTGCATTTCTCTATCTAAAATTAATATTCTTCAACTTGGGAACGTTTTTCATTCCGGTTATTAAAAGAATTTCGTTCGCCGTAATTTTTATTATCAATACCTTTTTTAAGGAATTTTTTTGCTCCATTTGAAAACTTCGGTTTCTCAACAGCTTCACTTACACGGATTCTGCGTCCATCCACAGTTTTTCCGTTCATACCGCCGATTCCGCGTTCCCCCATAATATCAGATGCCATTTCTACAAAACCAAATCCCTTTGACTGTTCTGTAAATTTGTCTTTTATAATCTGAACCGAAACTACCTCTCCGTAATTTGAAAACGCTTCACGTAATGTGTCTTCTGTTGTGGAAAAACTTAAGTTGCCTATATAAAGTTTCATTTTATCCTCTTTAAAATAATATTTTCTCATATTATAGCATGAATTCACAGAATTTTGCTATAATTCATGCATGATTAAAGCAGAAATTAAAGATAAAGATTTACTGACTCATCTGAATAAAATCCATAAAGACGAAATGACTATGTTCGTTATGGCCGAAGGTAACTTCCGCGGAGCTTTTTTTAACGGAACGAAACTCATAAACCAGATGAGAGCACAGCACAATCTCGGAATTCTGGAAACAATGGTTTTAGGTCAGGCCATGCTCTGTGCAGCCCTTTTAATTCCTACAATGAAAGGCCGTGAACACCTCACTTTCCGATACGATACAAACGGACCGGCAGCAGGTTTTTCTGTAGAAGCCGATTCAACAGGCTATGTACGCGGCTTTTTGCTTCAGGACAGAATTCCAGTCGAAAAACCGCTCGAAAACTGGGATTTAAGTCCATTTTTTGGAGAAGGAACACTTACAGTCTCAAGAATCGGCGAAGGAATGAAAGCTGCACAAACCGGAACCGTCGAAATCATGTACAAAAACATCGCAAAAGATCTTGCATGGTACTTTTTACAGAGTGAACAGATTCACACAGCATTCAACACAAGCATTCAGTTTGATGAAAAAGGACGTGTTGTTGGAGCCGGAGGAATGTTTTTACAGCATGTTCCAGGAGCCGGCGGTAAAAGTAAAATCAGCGCACAGACCGAAAATTCCGGTGCAGAAGATAAAAAAGCTTTAGAAGAAGATTTAATCCGCCGTGCAGAAAATGCATTCAGGGCAATGCCTTCAATCGGAAAATGGTTCAGTGACGGCGGGGATATGGAAGACGTAATTTACGGTCTTTTCCGCGAATTCAATCCGACAGCTGTTTTAAACCGCGACATAATTTTTGACTGTCCTTGCAGCGAAGAATCATTCATAAACCACATTAAGCATCTGCCAAAGGCTGAAGTTGAAGATATTATCGCTCACGATCCGGATCCAATCGAAGTTATCTGCCATACATGCGGAAGTAAATATAAAATCAGTAAAGAATTACTGAAATAAAACATTAAAAAAAAATATAAACAGATAAATAAAAAAAGCTG
>NZ_JAZOUG010000186.1:0-9344 GCF_045657965.1 Treponema sp.
GCTTTTGGGAATCCTCTTCATACTGAATTTTTCGTTCCAAGCGATGGGAAAGGCAAAGGAATCTTTGGCGCTTGCCGTAAGCCGTCAGGGTTTCGTTTTCGTGCCTTGCACAATCATCTTGAACGCCGTAATTGGTCTTGAAGGCTTGATTCTTTCGCAGCCAATCGCGGACATAGTTTCAATCGGCATTGCTTTCACGATGTTCATGTTCATTAACAAGGAATTCAAAAAGATGTAATCATGCTGCCCGTTTTCATGCGGGCGTATGCTTCTTTTATTTTTCACTTATTGAGAACATCGTCATTTTCTGATAAAATCCAATTCTGATGAAAAAAAGACTTCCCGTCATTTTTGTTTTGACGGCGGCGGTTTTGGCAGTTTCTTTTTTCAGCCGAAATCTTTTTACAAAAGACAATTCAGTTTCTCGTGCCCGTGTTGTAATTCCGCTTGTTGGTGAAGCAGCTTCAAAAGACAATAAAAACGAATATTCCGAAGGACTCGAAAAAACTTCATTCATTCAGCTCTCAACAGGCGAAACCTTAGTCGGTACCTTTGAAATGGATATCGATAATGACGGTTACGACGACCAGATTAATATGGTAAAAACTTCATCAAGTCCATACATTGTCCTGATTGTTGCACTTTACAATCCAAAAAACGGCAGCTATGAACGGACGAACTATCTGGCAACACAGATAACGCAAATGAAAACTTTTGCCTGCACGAGCATAGATGTAATTGGTAATCATAAAAATTCACTTGTTTATCAGGGAATAACTGATTTTGGAACTGTAGTCTTAAAAATTTATTCAGGAACCCGGAACAAAAACGGAGAATTTATTCTGAATTCCATCGGAGATTTTGAGGCAGACGGCACCATCTTTATTCAGCAGACCCCGCGAAGCGAAAGCTACGAACTTGCTCAGGCAAAAGGCGAAAGTTTTCCAATATGGGTTTACGCATCAGAACAAAAATCTGGTGATTCAGCTTCAACCCAGTCTGACCAAATTCAGACTATGTATACATGGAATGAAGCAGAAGGATGTTATGCAGCTGAAAAAACACTCCGGGTCACAGGAAACCGGCTTGCTCAAAAAGAATTAGCCAGAATTCAGGACGGAACAGTAGAAACTTTCGGAAAATTCTTAGACGGCTTATGGTACAAAGTTGAAAACACAGGAAAAAGCATAAGATTTATTTCCTTCGATTATTCAAATCTGGAAATTATTTTCGAATATGAAGATTCAGAAGAAGTATATTCATGGCTTAAAAGCACATTACGGCGTAACGGAATCTATTTTTCAGCAGTCAACAAATCAATTGAAAATTTACAGCGCAGATTTGACATATCTCTGATTAACACTGATGAAATCAGAATAAAACTCCAGGATGATGTACGGATGTTAATAAACGAAAGTACACTCTGGGACGGAAATTACAAAAAACTGACTTCAAAGGAAACTGTAAAAGATATTTCAGGGCTTAAAACAGAATGCATTTCACGTCTGATTGAACAGGGAACCTGGGAAACAAACGATGGTACAATTTTAAAATTCACTGAGTCCCTTTATACTGCCACAGGAAAAACTTCCTATGATTCAGGCAGATTCACAACAAATGAAATTGCAGGCAGCACACTTTTGCAGTTCAAATCGGTACATGAACTTCCTTACTTTAAAAGCCATTATCTTCCCGCATTTCAAAACAAGGATAAAGATTCAATCATTCTGGAAGAAGTTACAATTTCACCAAAAGGTTTTTATCAGGAACAAAAAGCACCGGTTATTCTAAAAAAATACATACCCCCAAAAGAAGACTCTAATACCGTAGAAGAAATTCAATCATTCGTACAGTCAGAAAATACTCAAAATTCAGCTGAACCAAAATTATCTGTCGGTATTTCACCACAATATTTTTCACCGGACGGAGACGGCGAATATGATGATTTAACAGTCATGCTTAAAGCAGAATGTTCTTCACAAATAAAATCATGGAGCTTTACTGTTGAAGATCCTGCTACTTTAAAACCTTTCTGGACAGCAAGAGGAACTTCTACCCTTACAGAAAAAATCATCTGGAACGGAAAATCTGCAAAAGGAGAAGTTGTTCAGTCGGCAACAGATTATCCGTATGATTTTACGGTTACTGATTCAAATAATCTTTCATCAACAGTAAAAGGATTCATAAAAGTTGATGTTCTTGTAGTCCGTGAAGGTGAACGGGTTAAAATTCAGGTTCCTTCCATAACTTTCCGAAGCGATGCTGCAGACTTTAAGACTACAGAAGAACTTGCTGCCCGGCCTGATTATGACGGCGTTACAAAAGGATTAGACCAGCGCACTCTTGAAAATAATGTAAAGGTTTTAAGCCGAATTTCTGAAATCTTAAAAAAATTCCGCGATTACAATGTCACAATCGAAGGAAATGCAAACAATCTTTCAGGAAGTCAGGCTGAAGAAGATGAAGTCCGGCTTTTGTCCGAAAAACGCGCACAATATGTGCGTGACTGGCTTATAAAAGACGGCGTTTCCGCATCAAATCTCAAAGCTGTCGGTAACGGAAGTAAAAATCCGGCAACTCTTTCAACGGCCCTTGAAGACCGCTGGAAAAACAGACGTGTAGAATTTATTTTGAAAAAGTAATAGGATATGTGAATTATGACAGCCAACGAACTTCGCTCGAAATATATCGAGTTTTTTAAATCTAAGAATCATGCTGAAATTTCCGGACAGAGCTTAATTCCGGAAAATGACCCTTCTGTTTTGTTTACAATGGCGGGAATGCATCCGCTCGTTCCTTACCTGCTCGGCGAAAAGCATCCTGCAGGCACTCGTCTTACCGACTACCAGAAGTGTATCCGTACAGGCGACATCGAAGAAGTAGGAGATCCAAGCCACCTTACCTGTTTTGAAATGCTAGGAAACTGGTCACTCGGCGACTACTTCAAAAAAGAATCAATCGCTTTTTCTTACGAATTTTTGACCAGCTCTAAATGGCTCGGCTTAGACCCTAAAAAAATCTCTGTCACTGTTTTTGCAGGAGATGAAAATGCTCCCCGCGATGAAGAAGCTGCCGGCTACTGGAAAGAAAACGGAATGCCGGAAGACAAAATCGCATATCTTCCGGCAAGTGACAACTGGTGGGCAGCAGGTCCAACAGGTCCTTGTGGCCCGGATACAGAAATTTTCTACTGGGTCGGCGAAGGCTTACCTCCAGCAGGTTCAAACAAAGGAACTGACAGCGCAAACTGGATGGAAATCTGGAACAATGTCTTCATGCAGTACAACCGCATCGACGAAAAGACACTTGTTCCGCTCGAAAAAAAGAACGTTGACACCGGTATGGGCCTTGAGCGCACAAACTGCATTTTGCAGGGCAAAAAATCTGTCTATTTAACAGAAGTTTTCCAGCCAATCATTGCAAAAATCGAAGAACTTTCCGGCTACAAATACGGAAGCAACGAAGAAAAAGACAAGTCAGTGCGCATTATTGCCGACCATGCACGTGCTTCTGTTTTCATCATCGGGGACGTCCGCGGAGTTACACCGGATAGAGTTGGAGCAGGCTATGTTTTGCGCCGCTTAATCCGCCGTGCAGTACGCCATGGAATGAAGCTCGGTATCGAAAAGGCATTCCTTGCAGAAGTTGCAGATGTTGTAATCGAAAATTTCAAGTGCGCTTATCCTGAACTTGAAACAAATGCTGCAAAGGTTAAAAAAGAACTCACTGCCGAAGAAGAAAAATTCCGTGTTACCCTTTCAAAGGGCGAAGCAGAATTTCAGAAACTTCTGCCAAATCTTCTTAAAAATCCTAAAAAAGAAATTTCCGGCAAAGTTGCATTCCGTCTTTACGACACATTCGGTTATCCTCTTGAACTTACTCAGGAACTCGGGGCAGAAAACGGCTTTACTGTCGATGTAGAAGGCTTTAAAGAAGCAGAACGCAAACATCAGGAAGCTTCAAAATCACTCGACGCAGGAAAAGCAAAAGGCGGTCTTGCAGAACAGAGTGATGTAACGACAAAATATCACACAGCAACCCACCTTTTACAGCAGGCTCTCGTCAATGTTTTGGGAGACCAGGTTGCTCAAAAAGGAAGTAATATCAACAACGAGCGAATGCGTTTCGACTTCACTTTCGAACGCCCGATGACAAAAGAAGAAATTCAGAAAGTCGAAGACATCGTTAATCAGAAGATTAAAGAAGATTTGCCTGTCACAATGGAAATTATGTCACTTGAAAAAGCAAAAGCCGAAGGTGCACGAGCTCTGTTTACTAACAAATACGGTGAAGACGTAAAAGTCTACACTATCGGAAAAGATGCGAAAAACGACTGGTTCAGTAAAGAAGTCTGCGGTGGTCCTCATGTTCAGCACACAGCCCAGATCGGCGACTTCAAAATCCAGAAAGAGCAGTCATCTTCAGCCGGCGTAAGGCGAATCAGGGCAGTAATCAGTGGCGGACTTCCGCTTGACCCGCAATAAAATTGTAACTATCAGAGAATAAGTGTGTTCTTATACTAGAGGAAAAACAGATATGAAAAAAATTGTACTTGCTGCAACACTTTTACTTTCAATGACGACAGGCATCTTTGCTCAGTCTGATTTACAGCCGCTTGCTATAGTGAAACTCAACAAATCTGAGACAATCACGCTCAAACAGCTTAAAAACCGTGTAGAAACATACCAGAAGCAGAATAATATGACGGCTTTTACAGTTGATCAGAAAAAGGAAATCCTTGATGCTATGATTGATGAAAAACTCGTTGTTCAGGCTGCAACAAAAGCCGGTATGAACATAACCGACACACAGGTAAATCAGTATTTTCTGCAGAATATCAGCCAGCAGGTTGGTAAACAGGTTACAGAAGCTGAATTTTCAGAAATCGTAAAAAAACAGACCGGAAAAAGCCTTGACGACTTTATGAAAGAGCAGGTCGGCATGAATGTTACCGACTACAAAGCTTACCTTAAAAATCAGCTTCTGGCACAACAGTATGTAATGCAGCAGAAACAGGAAGATATTAAAAAAGCATCTCCAAAAGATGAAGATATCCGTAAATTCTATGATTTAAACAAAGCTTCATTTGTACAGAACGATATGGTAAAACTCTTTTTAGTTGTAGTTCCTAAAGGAAGCAATTCAGAAGGTGCCAAAATCAAGGCAGAAGCCCTTAAAAAAGGTGTAACAGACAAATCTCTTTCTTATGAAAAAATTAAAGCCGATTCAGGCAAAGATTATCAGGGCGGCGATTTGTTCATCGGAAAAACTGCACAGCATGCACAGCAGCTTGGAATTTCTTACAACGATCTTCTCGAACTGTTTACCCGCGATATCGGCTATATGTCTAATCTTAACGAAACAGAAACTGATTTCCAGTTTTATGTAGTACGACAGAAGTATCCTGCAAAAATGCTCGCAATTTCTGATCTGGTACAGCCGGAAACAACAACAACTGTTTATGATTACATCAAACTTAATCTTACAAACCAGATGCAGAGTCAGGCTCTTGTGGCAGCTGTTCAGAATATAACAAAAGGATTAAGAACGCCAAGCAACTTCGAATATAAACAGAAAGAAGAAAAACTTAAAAAATTACTCGACTGGAAATAATAATGTCACGAAGAAAATCAAGAATAATAGCATTTCAGGCGCTTTATTCCTGGGATGTTGGCGGCATGAGCGAAAAAGATGTTCTCGAACTGAACTGGGTAAACTCCCCTTCTCAGGAAGCAGAATCTGAGATTGCTTCTGAAAAACCCACTTTAGACGAAGAAGGTGCAGCTTTTTCCCGTATGCTAATCGCCGGCACAATCGAAAGCATCAGTGCAATTGACGAAAAAATAAAGCAGCATCTCACAAACTGGGACTTCGAACGCGTAAACAAAGTCACTGTTGCTATTTTAAGAATGAGTGTATACTCGCTGATGTTCACAAAAGATGTTGATGCTTCAATTGTAATCGATGAAGCAATCGACATAGCCAAAAATTACGGTCCGGATGATTCATATAAATTTGTAAATGCAATTCTGGACAACATCCGAAAATCTCTGTAGCCTATGAAGAAACTTCCTGTTTTAAGAAATTCTGCTGTTTTTTCGCTTTTATTTCTTTTTACAGGATTTTTTTTCAATTCCTGTTCTAATTCTTCAGAATCTTCCTTCATGTCAAACATGGAAACAGTAGATATTTTCATGAAAAACGGTGACATGAACGAAGCAATGAAACTTTTAAAAAAATCAGAAAAAAAAGCATTCAGTTCTTTTGCAAAGATAGGAATTTTTCGCCGTTACATGATAATGGGCGAAGAAAAAAGGGCTGAAAATGTTCTTGTGAAAGGATTAAAAAAATTACCGGAAAATCCGGAACTCTCTGCTGTCTACGGGCATTTTCTGCTCAGACACAGTCGTCTTGAAGAAGCCATAAATATTACAAATAACCTTGAAGGTACAAAATACGGCTCAATACGTTCTGAAGCAGTCTTAAAACAACTTGAGTTAAGTGAACTTTCTGAAAGAAACAGCAGAATGCTTTCCAGGGATTTTGCGTCAACATATTACGATATGTATGTAAGTACAAATAATCCATGCTGGCTAAGAAACTGCACGATTCTTTATCTGCTAAACGGCGATTATTCTATGGCAAGTTCGCTTCAGAGGAACCTGCAGAATTCAGAAGATGCACTTTTCTGGGCTTATGTTCAGTATGATTCAGGAAATTACGATATTGCAGCCCAGAATCTTGAATCTGTAACTTCTCCGCTTTTAAAAGGGAGTGCTTCTCTGCTTGCTTCTGATGCTTACATGATGCTCGATGATGAAGAAAGTGCAGAAACAAAACGCGAATATTATATCAATTTTGCAAAAAGAGAAGGACTTAAAATTTCGCCGTCGATTTTAGTAAATTCTTCCCTCTACTCTTTCAGGCACGAACAGTACAGAAAATCCTACGAATACCTTCTGGAAGCTATAATTGCAGAACCAGATTTTATTCCGGCTCTTATAACCTACGGCAAGCTTTCATGGCAGGATTCAAAACCATTACAAATGACCGAGCTTGAAAAAGCTTTGCGCCAGACTTCACTCAGAACAAGTAAAATGCGTGAATATGACGAGCGTCCCAAATTTACAATTTCAGATGCACTTTACAGAATGGAAGAAACTTTAGAGCGCGAAAGCAAAGCCAATATCAGGCATAATGAAGATTTAATTGTAGAAAGGCTGGCACTTTTCCTAAAAAATACCCCGGAACTGAATTTAACTCAAAAAACTGCTGCAATCTGGAAGGAACTGGAACAAAACCAGCTTGGCACAAATCTTTATCCTGCACATTTAGTTCAATTTGCAGTTCAGAGTTTTCTCTCTTACGGACTTACAGATGAAGGCCGCGAACTTTTTATGAACTATATCAATGCAAAATTTAATTTAAATTACAGAAAACAGTCAGAAGAAGCCGGCACCAAAACAAACATTAAAACAGACATTTTTGGCGGTGAACTGAAAGAAAAAGTTCCTGTAATTCCAGAAAGTGTTGCAAGACTTGCTTTTGGTGACAGAGCTGCTGATAAAACTGATAAAATGGAAATCTGGGAAGTAGAGTTTGCGGCATATTTTTCATTGCTCGAAAAAAATATTTCTGCGGCAAAAAGGCTGTATGAATATGTTGTATTTGAAACCGGTGGTGTAAAAAGGGCAAATGCAGCTGGCAATATAACTTCAATTTCTCCACTGGCAGCTTCTTCAAGTGCAGCAAATCTTGCAATGATTTACTCAAGCACGGGGGAAAGCCAGAAAGCAATGGAACTTTATTCCCTTGCCGCCGGAAAAACAAAAGCAAAGCAGGTAAAATCAAAACTTCTGTACAGACTTGCTAAAATTCAAAAAGAAACCGGCGATATAGACGGAGCAAAAACCTCTGTCAGATACAGTTTAAGTTTAGACCAGAGCAATGCTGATGCAAGGCTCTTAAAAAGACAGATTGATGCAAAATAAAACCCCTCACAACGAGGGGCTTACAAAAATTATTCTACGATAGCAATAATATCGCTGTTTTTAACAATAAGGTAATCATCACCGTCAATTTTAACCTGAACGCCGGCGTATTTATCGTACATTACGCGCTGTCCTGTTTTGACAGTAATAGGATCTTTTTCAGTCCCTGGTCCAACAGCTTCAACAGTTGCAGTCTGAGTTTTTTCCTGAGCTGTTTCAGGAATAATAATTCCGGAAGCAGTTTTTGTTTCTGCCTTTTCCTGTTTAAGAAGAACACGGTCAGCCAATGGTTTAAGTTTCATATATTTCCTCCAATATAATTTTTAATTGATACTATAAAAATAATGAATTTTTTAACAATCGGCAATAAAAAAAAAATTTAAATTCAGTCAAATATTTTGACATTATATAAAATAAGGCTTAAAATTATAAGGTAAAACAAAAATAAAGCTAGGAGATAAATCATGCGTTCAAAGTATGTGGCCGGAAACTGGAAGATGAATATGGACAAAGAAGGAGCACAGGCTCTTGCAAAAGGATTAGTTGAATCCTTAAAAGGGCTTAATGCAAAATTCATGATTGCACCCCCCTTCGTTTATCTCGATTCAGTTTATCAAATCATTAAAGGAAGCAATATCATTCTTGGTGCTCAGGACATGGCAGCAACAGAAAACGGAGCCCACACAGGTGCTGTTTCTGGAGCCATGCTTAAAGATATCGGAGTTTCTACCGTTATTTTAGGACACTCAGAAAGAAGATACGAATTTTATGAAAATGATACTTTAATTAACAGAAAAATTCATGAAGCCCTTAAATCCGGACTTGATGTAGTTCTCTGTATTGGTGAGCTTTCTTCACACAGAATTGTAGGAGTTACAGAAAGAATCTGTGAAATTCAGATTCGGGACGGTCTTGCAGGAATTACAGACGAACAGCTTTCTCATATTTCAATTGCATATGAACCTGTATGGGCTATTGGAACAGGTAAAACAGCAACTCCTCAGGAAGCACAGGACGTTCACGCTTCTGTACGCTCTGTTATTTCAAGAATTTACGGACCAAAAGCCGCAGAAGAAATTAAAATCTTATACGGCGGTTCAATGAATGCTTCAAATGCCGAAGAACTTTTAGCACAGCCGGATATCGACGGCGGCCTTATTGGAGGAGCATCCCTCAAGACAGATACATTCACTCCAATCTGTAAATTTGCATCAAGATAGTTGATAAACATAAAAAAAATCCTGTCCAAAAATGGGCAGGATTTTTTTGCTTATTTTTTCGTAACCTTAGCTATTTTGTTGCCAAAATAGCAATACCTGGGAGTGTTTTTCCTTCGAGGAATTCGAGGGAAGC
>NZ_JAZOUG010000187.1:0-7600 GCF_045657965.1 Treponema sp.
CTTCTTTAAGCTTTTCTGCAATCATTTCCTGTGACGGAGTCTGGAATGCAGGACATTCGAAGTACTGATTGAGGTAGCGGCCTGCGATACCAAGTTCTGATTCCATAATCTGACCGATATTCATGCGGGAAGGAACACCGAGCGGGTTCAAACATACATCGAGTGGAGTACCGTCTTCAAGGTATGGCATATCTTCTTCCGGAAGGATTCGTGCAACGACACCTTTGTTACCGTGTCGACCAGCCATTTTGTCACCTTCACGGAGTTTTCGTTTGTTAGCAACGAGAACTTTAACAACTTCATCAACGCCTGGGTTCAAATCATCGCCTTCGCTTCTCTTCAAACGCTGAACGTCAATTACAACACCTTCAACGCCATGTGGAAGTCTGAGTGAAGAATCGCGTACTTCTTTTGCCTTTTCACCGAAAATTGAGTTCAAAAGTTTGAATTCCGGAGTTGTTTCAGTTTCTGATTTTGGTGTTACTTTACCAACGAGAATATCGCCGGAACGTACTTTTGCACCAACGCGGATGATACCTTCAGCATCAAGGTTGTCCAGAGTTTTTTCTGCAGTATTTGGAACATCGCGGGTAATTTTTTCTGGTCCGAGTTTTGTTTCGCGGATTTCAACCTGGAATTCTTTGATATGTATAGAAGTATACATATCCTCTTTTACTACGCGGCGGCTGATAAGAACAGCGTCTTCATAGTTATATCCGTTCCAAGGTACGAATCCGACGAGAAGGTTTCGTCCGAGAGAAAGTTCACCATTGAAAGTTGCAGGACCATCAGCAAGGACAGCACCTTTTTCAACCTTTTCACCGCATTCAACTGTCGGGCGCTGGTGATAACATGTATCCTGGTTAGTTCTCTGATATTTGAGAAGAGGATATTCGTCAATAAGACCGTCTTCACTTCTCTTGATTTTAACCATGTCGCTTGTAACCCAGATAACTTCACCAGCGTGTTTTGCCTTAACAAGAACACCTGAATCGTAAGCAGCACGACCTTCCATACCTGTACCAACATAAGGTGGTTCAGGGAAGAGCAAAGGTACACCCTGTCGCTGCATGTTACAGCCCATGAGCGCACGGTTAGCGTCATCGTGTTCAAGGAACGGAACGAGAGAAGCTGAAACAGAGATAACCTGACGTGGAGAAACGTCCATGTACTGAATGTCTTTTGCAGCGCGAGTAGTATAATCTCCCTGATGACGTACAGAAACCATTGTTTCAGGACCGTTTGCAAATGAACCGTCGTCCTTCATGCCTTCTGCAACCTGACCGACGTAGTAGCGGTCTTCGTCCATTGCTGAAAGATACTCGATTTTATCGGTTGCCTTTCCGTTTTCTACCTTGCGGTATGGAGTTTCAAGGAAACCGTAATCATTGATCTTTGTGTAAATAGCGAGCGAGACGATAAGACCGATGTTCGGACCTTCAGGAGTTTCAATCGGACACATTCGTCCATAGTGAGTATAGTGTACATCACGAACTTCGAAGCCTGCACGGTCTCGTGAAAGACCACCTGGACCCAAAGCGTTAAGACGACGTTTGTGTGTAAGTTCAGCAAGAGGGTTAACCTGATCCATGAACTGAGAAAGCTGTGATGAACCGAAGAATTCTTTAATTGCAGCAACAATTGGTTTGATTGAAATCAAATCCTGAGGCTTCATTGTTTCGGTTTCTTTAAGACTCATGCGCTCTTTTGCAATTCGCTCCATGCGTGCAAAAGCAGTTTTGAGCTGATTTGTCATCAATTCACCAACTGAACGGATTCGACGGTTGCCAAGGTGGTCAATATCGTCGATTTTTTCATTGCCGTTGTAAACATTGATGAGATGTTTCATTGTCTGAATGATATCATCTTTTACAAGAGTGAAATCTTCATACGGAGTTTCATAGTTGAATTTTTTGTTGAGCTTATAACGACCAACACGTCCCAAATCATAACGGCGGATTGAGAAGAACATGCTTGTCAAATCTTTTTCTGCATTTTCTACAGTCATCGGTTCGCCAGGCATAAGAACTGCATAAACAGCAGAAAGTGCATCTTCTTTTGTTGGTTCTTCGTTTTCAGCGCCTTCTTTTGTATATTTGATGTCTTCGCGTTCAAAACAATTGATAATCATTTCACTGTCGAGTGAAGGATTCCATTCGTCTTTATCGTCAGGATTTTTTCGTGCATCAAATTTAATTACGCAGATTTCTTTGATATTCTGTGCAAGAAGATCATCGATATCATGCGGATGAAGTTTAGTACCTGCACGGAAAAGTTTTTTATCTTCATCGCCGTCTTTAATGATAACAGCAGAAGCAAGAACTTTATCAACAAGTGAGTCTTTTGACTTTTCATCAACTGAAGCATTCTCTGTTTCGTAGAAACATCGGATAATTTCTTCGCGGGTTGAATATCCTAAAGCACGGAGGAAAATTGTACCGAGAATCTTCTTTTTGCGGTCGATTTTTGCATAAATAAGTTCTTTTTTCTGGTCGATTTCAAATTCAAGCCATGAACCGCGATAAGGAATGATTCTTGAAGAATAAACTCCCTTTTCATGATTAAAGATTACACCTGGAGAACGGTGAATCTGAGAAACAACTACGCGTTCAGCACCATTGATGATAAATGTGCCACGGTCTGTCATGAGCGGAATATCGCCCATATAAATATCTTTCTGCAAGATTGCACCAGACTTAAGGAAGTTAAGGTTAATTCTTGCTTTTAAAGGAACAGCATAAGTCTGTCCTTTCTGTTTACATTCAAGTTCAGAAAATTTAATGTTCTCTTCATCAAGTTCATAGAACTCATATTCGAGAGTCATTTCGCCATCAGGACTTTCAATTGGGAAAGTTGAAGAAAAAGCTTCCTGTAAGCCCTGTTCAAGCGGCTTTTCACCACGATCTAATCTGTCTTTTTGAAGGAATGTTTCGTAAGACGAGGTCTGAATGTCAATAAGATTAGGAATTTCCATGAAATTATGGATATCTTTTCCGTAATATTGACGATTGATTGTTCTGCTTTTAGCGAACATCCATTTCTCCTGGAAGGGGTTTGCTTAATTTAACTGCTACATCACAATCTTTTTTGTATGACATACAAAATTAAAGGACAGCACAGAATAAAAAGCACGGTTTATTAAATGAATAAAAGCCTACGCATGAAACAATATCTGCTGCACACGTAAGCCTCATAAACTGGTTTAAGAAATCTTTGATTTCTGATTAAAAAACTGATGTATAAGCACCTGTTTTTTATTATTTCTTAGAAGCCTTACCACCAGCTTCTTCGATTTTCTTGATGAGATCATCAGCATCTGCCTTTGAAACACCCTCTTTGAGTACTTTTGGAGCACCTTCAACAAGAGCTTTTGCATCGCCAAGACCAACACCGAGTGCTTCTTTAACAACTTTGATAACAGGAATCTTTTTAGCTGCATCGAAGCTTTCGAGAGTTACAGTGAACTCTGTCTGTTCTTCTGCACCAGCTGCTGCTCCACCAGCTGCTGGACCTGCTGCTACTGCAACTGCTGCTGTAACACCAAATTTTTCTTCCATTGCTTTAACGAGTTCTGAAGCTTCGAGAACTGTCATGTTAGCGATTGCGTCAAGGATCTGATCCTGTGTGATTGCTGCCATATTATCTTCTCCTAAATAGGCAAGGTTCTTATGAACCATAAAATTGTAAAGCGGGCAGAACAAACTGAACTGCTTTTTCCGCTAATATATTTGTTGCAGGGACAGTCGACAGCTATTGAAGCCTGACCCCGCTTCAACCAAAGGCTAAATTAGTTTGCACCCTCAGCTGATTTTTTATCAACATATGCCTGCAAAGTAGCTGCGAGCTTCTGAACAGGACCATTGATTGTAGACATGAGCATTGCGATAAGCTGTTTTTTGCCCGGAACTTTTGAATAAGCTTCGATTTTAGCCTGATCGTAAATCTCATTGCCAATATAACCGCCCTTAATAACAAGAGCTTCATTGTCTTTTGCAAAATCAAAAAGAACTTTTGCAGCTTCGTTTGAGTCTTCTTTAGCCATTACAACAGCTGTAGGACCTGTAAGATAATCTGCAACATTTTCGATTTTGAGTTCTTCAAAAGCAACTTTTGCAAAGTTGTTTTTTACAACTTTAAGTGGAGCTTCATGCTCGCGGAGTTTGTTACGGAGAGCAGTAATCTGTTCTACTGTTAAACCGCGGTATTCAGCAAAGATAAAGTCGTTATATTCAGAAAAAACCTTTTTTGTTTCTTCGATAGCCTGAGTTTTAGCAGGCTGGAGAGCTTTTGCCATGATAGCCATAAATTATGCCTCCTCCTTAACGTCTACCCAAACGCCAGGACCCATTGAAGAGCTTACTGACACAGAGCGAACGAAATCTGCTTTTGCATCAACCGGCTTTTTGCGGTCAATTTCTGCAAGAAGTGTTTTTGCGTTCTCAGCAACTTTAGCTGCATCCATAGAAACTTTGCCGACAGCAATATGGATAATACCAGTTTTATCAGCACGGAATTCTGTACGACCCTTTTTAAGTTCATTGATTGCAGAAACGATATCGTTTGTTACAGTGCCTGTTTTAGGGTTAGGCATAAGACCTTTGCGTCCCAAAACCATACCCAAGCGGCCTACATCTTTCATCATGTCAGGAGTTGCTACTGCGATATCAAAATCAAGCCAGCCACCCTTAACTTTTTCGATGTATTCTGCAGCACCTGCATAAGCAGCACCTGCATCCAAAGCCTCTTTAGCACGTTCGTCAGAACAGAATACGAGAACTTTCTTTTCTGCTGTAAACTGATTTGGGAATACCAGTGTATCACGCATTGTCTGGCTCTTTCCAAGATTAAGAGCAACGTGGAGTTCAACAGTTTCGTCAAATTTTGCGAAGTGAACGTCTTTTACGATTTCACAAGCCTTTTCGATTTTGTAAGCCTGTGTTGAGTCGAACTTTTTGAGAGCGTCAGTATATTTCTTACCGTGTTTCATTAGTTAGCCTCCACTTCTACGCCCATTGAACGAGCTGTTCCGGCGATGATTTTTTTGCAAGCTTCAAGGTCGTTTGCATTAACATCAGGCATCTTTGTTTTTGCAATTTCTTCAAGCTGAGCCTGTGTAAGTTTGCCAACCTTGTCACGAAGTGGGTTTCCAGAACCTTTTTCGAGTTTGAGCGCTTTCTTGATAAGAACAGCAGCTGGTGGAGTTTTGAGGATGAAAGTGAATGATTTATCCTGATAAACTGTAATTACAGCTGGGATAACCAGACCTTTTTCCATGTTCTTTGTTCGTTCATTGAACTGCTGACAGAACTGTGGTGCAGAAACACCTTTAGGTCCCAAAGCAGGTCCAATTGGCGGTGCAGGAGTTGCAGCTCCGGCAGGTGCCTGAATTTTGAACACTTCAACAATTTTTTTTGTAGCCATTTTATAGCTCCTATATTGGTAATGAAGATTCTGCCTGTTACGGCTTTATCTTCTAGCGGAACACCTTTGTCCAACGGACTTGCGTTCCTCCCATTTTAATTTGCTATTGAACTAATTTTTCAACCTGAGCAATATCAACTTCAACTGGAGTGGCACGACCAAAAATCTGTACCATAACACGAAGTTTGCTCTTATCTGCATAGATTTCTTCTACAGCACCACTGAACGATGCAAACGGACCTTCGTTAATCTTTACCTGATCACCGATATTATAAATCTGCTTAATGCGGATATTCTTTTCGCCTTTTATATCACCAGAACGCTGCAAAATATTGCGAACTTCATCGTTTGAAATTGGACGCGGCCGCTGATTTGGATTAGTTCCAACAAATCCTGTTACACCCTGAATACTGCGGATTGCAGAACAAACTGTCTTCCAGCCGATATCAGGAAGATCCATTTCAAGCATTATATACCCAGGAAGAAATTTATTTTTGCGGGATTTTCGTTTACCGTCTTTAATTTCTACAAGTTCTTCAACAGGAACTTTTACATCTGAAATAACATTAGAATCAAGCTCACCTTCTTCAAGTTTCATACGAAGCGTGCGCTCAATTTTATTTTCATAACCAGTGTATGTATGAACGATATACCAGCCCTTTGACATAAGAAACGCCCCTTAAGCTTTAAAGATTAAGCTCATGCCTGCACTAAACAAGAAATCAAGAGCGCCAAGGACAACAGCAATAATAATTGTAGAAATAAGAACAACTTTTACAGATGCAACTACATCATCACGTGTCGGCCACGTAACCTTACGAAGCTCAGCACCACATTCTTTAAAAAAACCAAATACTTTTGCCATGATAATCCTCAAACAAAAAACAGAAAGATTTTGAATTTTCTGACTTAAATATCAGGCCCGGCAGGACTCGAACCCGCGACACTCGGTTTTGGAGACCGATGCTCTACCAACTGAACTACAGGCCTATTTTATTTAAAACCGCCAGTAAAACACGACGGTTTAAGATACTAAATTATTTTGCCTTTGTTTCTTTGTGCAAAATTTCTTTACGACAGAACGGGCAATACTTATTCTTTTCGAGCTTACCCTGAATATTTTTGCGATTTTTAGTAGTTGTGTAATTCTTTCGTTTGCACTCTGTGCACTGTAAAGCAATAATATCAATCGCTGTCTTTTTCTTGCTACCCATTTTATTTACTCCTAAAATAATATTCTTAAAAAATTAGGTTTAGCTCCCGAGCGGAATCGGACCGCTGACCTCAGCACTACCAATGCTGTGCTCTACCAACTGAGCTACAAGAGCACACAAAGATGTGTTCAAAAAATATATCTGACAAGCCGATTTGTGTCAAGAGATAAGCTCTGTAAATTTTATATATTTACTAATTATTTAGCATTTGAAACAGACTCCGTAATCCAGGAATTTCCCCCGATAACAGAACCTTTTCCAATTACAGTTTCTCCGCCTAAAATCGTTGCATTAGCATAAATGGTAACATCATCTTCAATGGTAGGGTGACGTTTTGTATTTTGAAGAGTTTTTTTAACACTCAATGCACCTAAAGTCACTCCCTGATAGATTTTTACATTTTTACCGATGACAGAAGTTTCGCCGATTACAACACCGGTTCCATGATCAATAAAAAAACTTTCGCCGATTTTTGCACCAGGATGAATATCAATACCGGTTTTTCCATGAACATGCTCGCTCATTATGCGAGGAATAACAGGAACTCCACACTCATGAAGAAAATGTGCAATTCTGTAGACAATTATTGCTTCAAGCCCCGGATAAGAAACGATAACTTCATCTCCGCTTTTAGCAGCAGGATCGCCATTAAAAGCCGCAATTGCATCTAACCTGGCAAGCCGTCTGATTTCTGGAATTGCTTCAATCATGGCAAGAGAAGTTTTTTCGGCAAGCGAAAAGCAATGAGAATCCTTTACCTGAGATTTTTCATCATGCTGAATTGATTTATAAGTCAAAGCCTTTTCTATTTCTTTTGTAAGCAGCGCTACAATCCTGTTAACCCGCTGACCTGTAATATACCGTAAATTTACACTGTCAAGCTCTTCGGCTGTTTTATACCCCGGGAAAATAAGACACTGAATATCATGGAGAACAGCAACGACATTTTCCCTGTTAGGAAAATT
>NZ_JAZOUG010000188.1:0-2758 GCF_045657965.1 Treponema sp.
GTTCAGCATAATGCTTTGAGGCAAGCTCAGGGGAAATATTCATAAGTTTAAGACCTACTAACTTAAGGCCTTTATTTTCAAGACGGGTGATAACCTGTCCGATAAGTCTGCGGTTTAACACGCCGGGCTTACACATTGCAAAACATCTTGTCATAATTCTATTATTATATAACAGAGAGTGACATTTTACAACCATGATTTTTTTTGCTATACTTAAGCATGGAAATTTTAAGGGCAAAAATTTTAGGATTTTGCGCCGGTGTACGAAGAGCCGTCGTTGCAGCAGATAAAGCACTTTCTGAAAATAAAACAGGTCATGTCTATACATTAGGTCCTTTAATCCACAATCCGCAGGCCCTGGAATCTCTTGCAGAACGAAATCTCAAAATTCTTACAGAAAATGAAATCCCTTCACTCAATAACAATGATACTGTCATTATACGGGCACATGGTGTACCACCAGAAACAGATGCGGCAATCCGTTCAAAAGGCGTTAACGTAATCAATGCCACCTGCCCGCTTGTAACAAAAAGTCAGAAAACAGCCGCAGAATATGCAGAAAAAGGTTATATCATATTTTTTGCAGGCGATAAAAATCATGGAGAAGTAATCGGAATTGAAGGCTATGCAAGACAGGCTGCCCTGAACGCAGGCAAAAAATTAAATTTCATTCTAATTAAAGATGTTGAAGAGCTAAAAAAGGAAATAGAACTTCTACAGAAAAACAATATTCTTACTGAAGATTCAAAAATTATTCTTCTTTCCCAGACAACTTTCAGCATAAAAATGTTCGAACTGCTTAAAAATGAACTTAAAAACCTTTACCCGCACTCAGAAATTACAAGTTCTATTTGCCCGGCAACACACGAAAGACAGGACAGTCTTACAGAACTATGCTCAAAAGTTGACGGAGTAATCGTAATTGGCGGAAAGACTAGCGCAAATACAAACAGGCTTTTTAAAACCGCTGAAAAGCTCTGTAAAAAAGCCGTACTAATCGAAACACCTGATGAAATTCCTGAAGAATTTTACTCAATCAAAAAAATCGGAATTACTGCAGGTGCAAGCACTCCGGATGACATAATCCTTGAAACAGAAAAAAAACTTATCGAAAATTCAAAACTATGATTTATAAATGAATGTTCATAAATTCAACAAAGTCTTTTTCCAACAGAGGACGTGAATAAAAATATCCCTGAACCTGATCACAGTTTATTTTACGAAGGAAATCTCTCTGGATTACGGTTTCAACCCCTTCAAATACAGTTTCTTTTTCAAGCTGTCTGCTCAAATTTATAAGCGATGTAATGAAGTTTGCTGACTTTTCATCCATTTCACCGTCATTTCTGGTGGAAGAAATCAAAAATTCCCTGTCAAATTTGAGAACATCCACAGGAACTTTTGTAAGCATATTAAGTGACGATTCTCCAATTCCAAAATCATCCATGGCTACTGTAAAACCTTCTCTATGAAGCCGGTTTGTGATATCACATAAAGTTTCACTGTCCATAAATGAGCGTTCAATTATTTCAATCTGAATAAGATGCGGCGGAATTTCATATTTTCTGAAAAGTGACATAAACGTTTCCATAAAGCGCTCAGGTTTACTATGATTGCGGCTCATATTCACGGAAACAGGAACTACTTTTTTGCCGGCTTTTAACTGTGAATCAATAAATTTGAAAACCTGTTCGTAAACATAGAAATCAAGTTTGATTATAAAACCATTTTTTTCGAAAAGAGGAATAAATTTATCAGGCATGAACATTCCTGAATCGGAAGTTTTCCAGCGGACAAGAGCTTCAGCACCAACAATTTTATCGGTTTTAAGCGAAATTTTAGGCTGATACATCAGGAAAAATTCTTCGTTTTGAAGGGCTGATTCCATCCTGCTCTCGATTAACTGTTCTTCTTTAAGTTTATTCAGAAGAGTAAAATTGTAAACAGAGTATGGAACCATCATATTATCTTTGACGGTACTTTTTACAAATGAAGTCTGCCCGATTAATTCTTTTATTGTTATATCCGGGGTTCTTGACGGCTTGCAGAATGTAACGCCGAATTTCGGAAAAAACGGAATTTCATATTCTTTAATAAAATCGTCTACTTCCTTCATTTTCTCTCTGAATTTATACATCGCAGCCCTTAGGTCATGAACTTGAATCAAACTGTAGAAATGATCTGCATAACCATGTCCGACAATTCCATTGAATTCCAGAGAAATTTTATTAATTATTTTAGAATAAAAAAACAGCATATTGTTAGCCGATTCTTCACCGTAACTTTGATTTACAAATTTAAAACCTTTAATATCAGATTCAATCATCATAAAACGTGAATGAGGATGATGTTCCAACAGTTTTTGAGCTTCCTTTTCAAATTTTTGTCTTGTCCACAAATTTGAAATCGAATTATAATCAGCCTCAATAAGCTGATTTTTATAAAAGTAATCTGAAATTGAAAGTTCCAGGAGCATTAAAAATGAAAGGGCAACAACAGAAATAATAAGAATAAGAAATTTTATAATACGCTGCTGATTATATATTTTATCAAGATATTTTTTTGGAAAGCCGACAGCCAGAGTCCAGCCGCAGTTTTTTATTTTAGTATAAATAAGGTCGATTGGTTCACGAAGATAATTTTCTACTTCAACGATTCCACTTTCAGTTGCTGCAGAAATTATTTCTGAAGTAATATGGCTGTATTTTTCGGTTTCCGGTATAAAGACTTTTCCAAAATACGGGCTATCCGGATAAGT
>NZ_JAZOUG010000189.1:0-1824 GCF_045657965.1 Treponema sp.
GCAAATATAAACAAAGTTGAAAACAACGAAAGTCAGTTAAAGCGGGTTTTTACTAAGATTGTTGATGACTTGGGAATTTATTACAAAATCGGCTTGACCACAGATTTTACGGGAAGACTCTTCAATGAAATGTACAACTGGCTCGGTTTTTCACAGGACAAACTCAACGATGTTGTTTTGACTCCTAGCTATGTAGCAACATTTTTGGCACGACTTGCCAGAGTCAACAAAGACAGCTATGTCTGGGATTTTGCCACGGGTTCGGCAGGTCTTCTAGTTGCTGCAATGAACATTATGATTGATGATGCAAAATCTAGCCTCAAAAGTCCGGACGAATTCAAGAAAAAAGAAGCGTTCATAAAGGCAAATCAACTTTTAGGATTGGAAATCTTACCGTCAATTTATATGCTTGCTATCCTCAATATGATTCTGATGGGAGATGGAAGCAGTAATATCTTGAACAAAAACTCGCTCACAGATTTTAACGGAAATTATGGTTTTGTGCGAACAAGCGAAAAATTCCCTGCGACTGCCTTTGTTTTGAATCCGCCGTATTCTGCAAGCGGAAACGGTATGATTTTCGTTGAAAAAGCCCTTTCTATGATGGAAAAAGGATATGCCGCAATCATTATTCAGAACAGTGCAGGAAGCGGAAAGGCAGTTGAATATAACAAGAAGATTCTGAAACATTCTACGCTTCTTGCAAGTATAAAAATGCCGATTGACCTTTTTGTTGGAAAATCGAGTGTTCAGACAAATATTTATGTATTCCGAGTTGGGGAAGCACACCAGAAAGACGAAATAGTAAAGTTCATTGATTTTTCCAATGACGGCTACACAAGAACAAACCGCAAAAAAGCAAGCATTAATCTTCGTGATACAGACAACGCAAAGGAACGATACGATGAAGTGGTGAACCTTGTTCGATTCGGAAAGAGCAAGTTGAAGATTTTTACAGAAAAAGAGTATTACGAAAGTACGATTGACCCGGAAAATGGAGCGGACTGGAACCAGAGCGCGCCAGTAGACACAAAGCCGACTTTGCAGGACTTCAAGAAAACTGTTGCCGATTATCTTGCATGGGAAGTTTCCAACCTTTTGAAAAATCAAGCAAACGGAACAGACGGAGAAGCTGAGGAAAAAAGCCTGGGAAAATAGATGCCCCGCTTGGCGAAAAATTGCAGGCGGTCAAGTGGGGCGAATACAGGCTTGGGGATTTGTTTGAGATAAATCCAACAAAATGGTACAAACTCACAAATGAACAGATTATGTCTGAAAATGGAACTGTAGCATTGGTATCAAACTCTTCAACAGATAATGGCGTAATGGGTTTTTCAAATCTTGAAGCAAATAACTCAGGAAATTCTATCAGCTGTTCTGACACAACGCTTGGTGCGGATACTATGTATTATCAGAAAGATGATTTTATCGGCTATCAGCACATTCAGCATTTAGTACCGAAGTTTTTGCCGTTCAATCAGTCGATTGCTTTATACATAATTTCAGCTTGCAGAGTCGCAACTTCAAATGCAGGTTATGATTATGCACATAAGTTCAATCGAGATGCAATGAATTCAACGATAATCTCTTTGCCTACAACTTCAAACAACGAAATTGACTTTGATTTTATGGAGAGCTTTATACGCGAACTCGAAGAGGAGCGTATATGCGAACTTTCCGCTTACCTGACGGTAAGCGGACTTTCCGACGCTACGCTTACGGAAAGAGAGAAGCTTGCGCTTCAGAATTTTGATACATTGGAATGGCAGGAATTCAGAATGGGTGATTTATTCGACAAAGTATCGACTGCAAAATTGCCATATA
>NZ_JAZOUG010000190.1:0-4126 GCF_045657965.1 Treponema sp.
AAAAAACTCGCCTGAACTTGTTCACAGCGAGTTTTTTGGCAGGTTTCCCAACGGGAAGCCGTTTTTTTTAGCTGCCGTTTTACTTCTTTGTAAGTTTTCCGTTCTCAAAAATCAGGTTTGCTTTATCGATATACTGCTGTGGAATCTCTATTCCACAGTTTTTTGCAGCATCAAGGTCAAAAAGCAGATCAGAGTCGCTCGGCTCAGTCATGAAGCGGACTGGAATATTTTCTGGCTTTTCACCGTTTAAAATCTTTAAAACCATTTCGCCTGTAGCCCGTCCGGCTTTATAGTAATTAAAGCCGCTTGCAATTACACAGCCGCCATCCTGAGCTCCAGTAACATCGCCAGAAAAAACCGGCTTTTTAGCATCTCCAAAAACCTGTTTTACGGCAGAAAGTGCACTAAAAACTGTATTGTCAGTTGTAAGGTACAGACCGTCAACACGATTAATAATTGTTTCTGCTGCCTGTTTTACTTCGCTTGAATTGGTAATTGCCTGAGTAACAAGGTTCAGACCGGCAAGTTCACAACCCTTTTTAACAAGTTCAAGAGACGAAACCGAATTAGCTTCGTTACTTGTGTAAATATAACCGAGCGTTTTAATGCCGGTAAGTTCTTTAAAAAGGGCAATATGCTGCTCTGTTGGAATAGCATCGCTCATTCCCGTAACATTGCCTTCACCATGGTCAAGAGTTGTTACAAGGCCAGCTCCAAGAGGATCTGTAACAGTGCCAAAGACAACCGGAATATCGTCGATTGTATTTGCAAGAGCCAGAGCAACAGGAGTTGCAATTCCTACAGCAACATCAACCCTTTCGTCACGATATTTCATTGCAATCTGAGCGGCAGTATTAGAATCGCCGTTTGCGTTCTGAAGGTCAAAATCTGCCTTTACGCCGTTTTCATTCAAAACGTCGATAATTCCCTGTTCAACTGAATCAAGTGCAACATGCTGAACGATTTTTGCAATGCCGATTTTAACATTTTTTTCTGAAGAAGCAGTTTTTTTGTTACATCCGGTAAATGCAATCAGTGTAAAAACTGAAGCAGACACTGCGAGTAATTTTGTAATTTTCATATTTGTACCTCGATAAGTTTAATTTCAGAAGTATGTTACTACATATAGAAACAAAATGCAAGCAGGAGCTACTTCCCCCTTCCATGTTTTATCTATAAAATATCTGCATGATTCAAGGCATTTTAATCGAAGGATTAATTTTCGGCATAATGGTACTGGGTGTATTTATGACATTCCGTGTTTTAAATTTCTGTGACATGACAGTTGACGGTTCATTTCCACTTGGTGCCTGCGTACTTGCAGCCTGTCTTACACACGGTATAACGCCGGCAGTAGCACTCATAATTGTTTTTGCATCAGGAATTCTTGCAGGTCTTTGCACGACAGTAATTTACACAAAACTGCGTATCCCAGATTTACTTGCAGGTATTTTAATGATGACCATGCTTTATTCTGTAAACCTACGGGTAATGTCAAACCAGGCGAATGTATCTTTCCTGCGTGTTCCGACAATTTTCTCAAATATCAAAGAATTTATGAAAACAGCTTTTCCCGCACTCACTTCTGACTGGGGAATCGTAATTTTTCTGGTAATTTTTGTAGGAATTCTTCTCATTCTGCTCAACCTTTTCTTTTCTACTGATTTTGGTCTTACAATGGGTGCGCTTGGTTCAAATCCGCAGATGGTAATTTCCCAGGGGGTTGATCCGAAAATCGTACGCGGTGTCGGGATTTGCTTTGGTGACGGCTTGGCGGCTTTGAGCGGAGCTCTTTTTGCGATGTACTCAGGCTTTTCTGATGTCGGAAGCGGAAGCGGCGTTGTTGTCTCCGGCTTGGCTTCGCTAATGCTCGGTGAATTCGTAATCCGCTCGAACAAAATTGCCGCTCAGACTTTGCGAGTGATTTTAGGCTCAATCATTTACCGTGCGCTTATGTTCCTTGCCCGCCGCTACGGCTACAACATCGGAATGAACGCCAACGATTTGAAATTGGTCACGGGCTTGCTGATTATTATGTGTCTTATCGTCTCAAAGCAGGACATCGTGGGATATGTAAAGGCGCATTTGAAGAAAATTGAAAATTGAAAATGGAAAGCTAGGAGGGGGAAGTCTCCCCCTGCAGTCGCACTTCGTTGCGTCCTACCCTCTCTGCGGGGGAATCCCCCGCAACGCCCCCAAAAATGCTGAATCAGATTTCTGAAATAGATAAAAGAATATATTTTTCTTAGTTGAGGAGATTTTTAATGAAAAAAATTATTTTTATGATTGGTATGTTATTTTACTGCACGATATTCTTTTTTGCACAACCATTCAGTGGTTCAGAAAATATGATAGAAGTGTTTATTTCAACTGGTTCTTATATCAAATTTAACAAAGACAAAAAAACAATCATTTATGTTCCAAAAAACAATATTATAGGATTATCCTGTGATGATGACGATTTCACTGTCAGCATAAGTGGTAAAGTAAATTGGCTTACAGATGATAAAGGACAAGTAACATTTTCAATCAATAGATACAATCTAAAAACAGACGAAAATGGCAATATTATCGTTACAAAAAAATAGCCGCCGAAAAACTGTCATTTCTCACGCAACATAATCCTGCGCAATATACAGCCAACGACGGTATTTCGTCAGATTCCTCTGACGATTTAAATATAACACAACAAAATGAAATGCCAAGAGAGGAACAAATAAATGCTTACACTTTCTAATATCGGAATTACATTCAACGCAAATACACCGGACGAAAACATTGCCCTTAAAAACATAAATCTCAACATAAAAAAAGGCGACTTCATAACTGTAATAGGCTCAAATGGAGCCGGAAAATCAACTCTTTACAACATAATTGCAGGTACATTAAAGCCTACAACAGGCACGATTTTACTCAAAGAAAGCGAAAACGCAGAGCAAAAAAACATCACAGGCGATGCTGAATACAAACGCGCGCGCTACATCGGACGCATTTTCCAGAATCCGCTTTTAGGAACAGCCGGCAAAATGAGTCTTGAAGACAATATGATGATCTGCTACAAAAAAGGCTTTAAGGGGCTAAAAATCTCTCTCAACAATAAAATGCGCGAATTTTTCCGCCAGCAGCTTAAAGTTCTGAACATGGGATTAGAAAACCGGCTTTCAGACAATGTAGACCAGTTTTCAGGCGGACAAAGACAGGCACTCACTCTCTTGATGGCCGTTATGAGTAAGCCGAATCTTCTTTTACTCGATGAACACACAGCGGCTCTTGACCCGACAAATGCACAGATTGTCATGGATTTAACCCGCCGTTTTGCTGAAGAATACAATCTTACCGTAATGATGGTAACTCACAACATGCAGCACGCTTTGGATTTCGGGAACCGCCTTATTATGATGGACAAAGGCGAAATCATTTCTGATATTTCCGGCGAAGAAAAAAAACAGCTCACGATGGATTCAATCGTAGAGCTGTTCAAAAAAATTAAAGTAAATAACGATAACGTTTTACTGAATTAAAAAAGCTTTCTTGCTTCAACATAGAAGCGTTTTTCGCTGGCTTCTCCCATGCTGAAAGATTTTCGTGGAAGAGGTCCGCGGCCGTTGATTGTTGCAAAGAAAGAATCTTTTGCAATCGGCGGCAAAAGAATTGAAAGTGCATTGTCTTTGTGACCAAGTTTTACAACATCTTCTGTACCGTGAATGTAGTCAATGTCGTTCTTTTTGTCTTTAGAATTTGCATCTAAGTATTCGTCAAGAACAGGCTGAAGGGCTGCAATTGCAAGGTCTGTAATGCCGGTTTCAAGCACACAGAGCTTTTCTTTTCCGCCTTCAGTTGTAATAAAGCCGTAGCGCGCCCCCTTTGCATTTTTGTCTGCAACGAAATCTTCCAGTTCTTTTTCTGTACTGAAAGCTTTAACTTCACCGCCAAGTTTTTCCTGGATAAACAGAATGAGTTTTCCTGCATCCTGATTAAAAATAACACGGTGAATAGGCTCAAATGTAAGACCTGAATCATAAATGTTTACGATTTCGACAAGTGCATAGCGTACAGGAGAAGTCTCGAGGGCATCCCCCGAAAGTGTTTTTTTGTGCTCGTCCCAGACAGCTTTTGCAGTTGCAAG
>NZ_JAZOUG010000191.1:0-5146 GCF_045657965.1 Treponema sp.
TCAGAAATTCTTCCAGACAGGAAAAAACGGCAATTTCTCTGCCGTTGCAGGTGTTCCGCCGGATTATTTTTCGGCCACCGGTCAGCTCTGGGGAAATCCTCTTTACAACTGGAAAAACCTCAAAAAAGACGGTTACAGCTGGTGGATTAGCCGAATCAAAAAAATGCTTTCCCTTGTAGATTATGTCAGAATCGACCATTTCCGGGGCTTTGAAAGTTACTGGGCAGTTCCTTTTGGAAGTGAAAATGCCGTAAACGGAAAATGGGAAAAAGGCCCGGGTATCGATTTGTTCAATGCAATCCGCTCTGAACTCGGAGACTTACCGCTCATCGCAGAAGATTTGGGAATCATCACCGATGAAGTACGAAGCCTTCGCGATGAATCAGGCTTACCCGGCATGAAAGTCTTACAGTTTGCCTTCGACAAAAACGAATGGAAGGCTGGCAGCCTCAAAAATGCTTTCCTTCCTCACAATTTTGAAACAACAAACTGCGTAATCTACACTGGCACTCACGACAACGACACAACTCAGGGCCTGCTTGAAAGTCTTGACGATGAAACGGTTCGGCTGATTGCAGAATATTTTACCGGCGAAGTTCAGACTGCAGAATCTGCAAAAAAACTCGTAAAAAGCAAAAAACTCACAAAAGAATTCATCAAGGCAGCTCTTTCAAGCACAGCAAATATCGCTGTAATCCCGCTTCAGGATCTTTATGCCCTTTCAAGTGAAACACGCATGAATATGCCTAGCACCAGCGGGGCAAACTGGGCATGGCGTGCCGATGAATGCATGATAAAAGGCGAAAAAGCTGAAAAAATGGCTGTCTGGCTCCATGAACTTTGTGTGCTTTATGCAAGATAAGGAGAATCCACAGATATGCACAGATTACCCCAGATTAGATTTTTATCTGTGACATCTGTGTAATCTGAGGTTTATTAAAATGAAACAAAAATTAAAAACACTATGGGAACTTTTTTCGATTTTCTTTAAAATCGGGCTCTGTACATTTGGCGGGGGCATTGCCATGCTTCCGATTCTGGAACGCGAACTTGCCGAAAAACGCGGCTGGACAAACTCTGACGAACTTCTCGATTACTTTGCAATCGGACAGAGTACACCGGGCATTATAGCGGTTAATGTTGCAACTTTTATCGGATACAAGAAGGCGGGAGTTATCGGCGGCTGCGTTGCCACTTTCGGAATGGTTTTTCCTTCAATCATCATTATCACTCTGATTGCAAAATTCATTTCGAATTTCAGTAATATCTGGTGGGTAAAAAAGGCTTTAACTGGAATTAATGTTGCAGTTGCAGCAATTCTTACGAGTGCAGTTTACAATTTTTCCAAAAAGTCCGTAAAAAATCTTTTCGGCTTTATACTGCTTGTAATTTCCTTCGTGCTGATTTTTATCCTCAAGGTTGGAACTGTCTGGGTAATTTTTGGAAGCGCAGTTCTCGGAGTAATTCTGGCAGGATTTCGGGGTGAGTTTAAGAAAAGTGAGGCTGTAAATGACTGATTTTCTTATAACTGAAATACAATCACAGACCGGAATCGGGCTTTTGTGTCTTATCGGTGTATTTTTTTATGTAGGGCTTATTACAATCGGAGGCGGTCAGGTTGCCATTACTGTAATGCAGCAGGTTCTGGTAGATCAGTTTCAGCTCATTGATGATGAATTTTTCTTCAATATGGTCGCAATTTCTGAAAGTACACCTGGTCCAATCGGAATTAATATTGCAACATATATAGGAACAGAACTTTACGGTATTTTCGGCGGATTTTTCTCTACTCTTGGAGAAGTTTTACCATCGATTATCTGCATCATTCTGATTGCGCGTTTTTTCGGGACATTTGCTCAAAAAAAAGGCGTTCAGGCAGCTTTCAAAACTCTCAGACCGGCAGTTTCAGGAGTTATTGCCGTTGCAGCCGTTAAAATTATTATAATAGCACTTTTTGTAATTCATGAAGGCTTTTTACTTTCTGCTCCTTCAACCTGGAACAGCACAATTCATATTTCAGGTGTGAATGCAGTTTTCTACATTTTGTGTCTTGGAATTCTTTTTAAGACTAAGATTCATCCTGTATTCTTAGTGGCAGCGGGAGCTGTTTTCGGCGTGATTTTCTGCTAGCGTTTTCTAAAACCCGTGTTATAATAAAAGCATGAGTACACATATTAACGCACCAGAAGGTGCAATCGCTCCCGCAGTTCTTCTTCCAGGAGATCCGTTGCGGGCAAAGTTTATCGCAGAAAATTTCTTAGAAAATGCAAAATGCTACAACGAAGTCCGCGGTATGTACGGGTTTACCGGCACATACAAAGGCGTTCCTGTAAGCGTTCAGGGAACCGGCATGGGGCAGCCTTCCCTTTCAATCTATGCCACAGAGCTTTTTAAATTTTATGGCGTTCAGACGGCAATCAGGGTCGGAACCTGCGGTGCTGTAACAAAAGATATCGCTCTTCGCGACACAATCATTGTAAATTCCGCCTGTTCTGATTCAAGCCTTTTAAACCAGCGTTTCGGCAGCATGCATTTTGCTCCGACAGCAAATTTCGAGCTTGTCCGTGCCGCCGACAAAATCGCTTCTGACATGAAAATCCGGTATCAGGTAGGTTCTGTTGCTTCAAGTGACTTTTTCTACGACAAAAACGACAACTGGAAAATCTGGGCAGAATACGGCGTACTTGGAATTGAAATGGAAAGTGCAGAACTTTTCACACTTGCAGCTGAATATAAAAGGCGAGCAATGGCAATCATGACCGTAAGCGATCATATTCTTCTTGGCGGAGCTACCACTGCAGAAGAAAGACAGACAACCTTCACCAGTATGATGAAGATTGCACTTGAAACGATTGTGGCTACTAATAATTAACCAGTAATTGCGGGAGTCGAAGTATGATTTTAAAAAATATTAACTACAAATTAAAAACACTCATTTTTTCAGCCTTATTTTTAACTTGTATTCTTTTAATTTCCTTACTTCTGATTACAATAGGCTCCCGAAAGGTTTTTAACCAGACTACAGATTCAAAACTTATCCAGCTGGGTAATATAAAAACTCTGCAGTTTGAATCAGACTTAAAAAGCCAGCTGGCTCTTGTTATTCAAATGGCAAAATCTCCCACAATTGTTTCATACATGGAAAATCCTTCTGACAAAGAATTGTACACAGCTGCTCTAAAAGAATTTAAATCTTATCAGGATTCTTTTTTAAGTAAATCATCATTCTGGGTTTCAGATTCAGATTACCGCTTTTATTCAGATTTAGCCTACGCTTATACAGTTGATCCTGAAGATCCGGCTTCTTCCTGGTATAAAATGACAGTCTTTGAAACTGATGTCTACAATTTTAACATCAATTACAACCCGGAACTTCAAAAAACAATGCTCTGGATAAACGCAGTTGTAAAAAACGAAAATCAGAAACCTGTAGGAATGGCAGGAACCGGGATTCCTTTAAACGGGCTTTTTGATGAAGTCTATTCAAATCTTGATAAAAATATTTCCCTTTATTTTTATAACAATAATTTTGAAATCACAGGTGCCCTTGACACCTCTTTAATTGAAAATAAAACTCCGATTTCTGAAATCATGGAGGAACTTTCTGATAAACAGATTGCGGTCGAAATGCCTGAAGTTCTATCCACAAACAAAGGAGAATATGTTTTTGTTCCGATTCCGACAGTTAACTGGTTTATCGTACTTTTCCAGCCGTATACATTAAAGGATGCTGTTTCAAATTCTTTAACACTTGTTGTCATACTCCTTCTTGTAATCTGCGGTTTTGTAACAGTAATTTTTGTTATGTTTGTAATGAATGTTTTAAAGTCTCTGTCAAAAGTAATTCTCGAAACAGAAAATGACGCTTCCATGCAGAAAGATTTCATTACAAATGTTAAAGAAACGGTTGCTTCGACAGTAAAATCGCTTGATCAGTACTCAGAACTTATGGATCAGCAGACCGCCAGCATTGAAGAATCACAATCTGAAATAAGCGAACTTGTTTCACAGCTTCATGTTCTTGATTCAATCAGGCAGGACTCACTTTCTACGGCAAAAGATCTGGAAAAAAATTCAAATGAAGGCCAGAATTATGTAGAAAATCTGCGCACACAGATTACAGAACTTGTAAAATGCTCAGACAGGCTTGTAGAAGCAAATAAACTTATTGCAGATGTTACATCTCAGACAGATTTACTTGCTCTTAATGCGGCAATAGAAGCAGCTCATGCAGGTGAATTAGGTGCCGGCTTTGCTGTTGTTGCAAGGGAAATACGAAAACTTGCAGTAAAAAGCCGCGATCAGGAAGATAAGGTAGAACTTGCAATAAACGACATGAAGAATATGGTCGGGCAAATGGTCGAAAATTCAAAATTTGTCAGTTCTTCTTTTGATACGATTGTTGAAAACAGCGGTAATGTAAATGCAAATTTTGAAGAAATGTCAGAATCAATCCGGGAACAGAATACACTTGGAAAAACAATTGATTCAAATCTTGAAACAATTACAAAAAGCGTTAAACTTTCCGGAGGAAAATTTGAAATCATGCGGCATGAAAATGAAGAACTTGCAGAGCAGGTAAAACACGCTGCAGATAATTCAGAAATTCTTCTTGAAAAAACAAAAGCTGCTCTAAAATCGACCGGCATAAAATAAAACTTTACCATATTGTACAAAAGTGGTATTTTAAAAGTAAATAAGGGATAAAAATGAAACCAACGTTATTAGTTTTGGCGGCTGGAATGGGAAGCCGCTACGGCGGTGTTAAGCAGATTGATGCCGTAGGAAAAAACGGCGAATGTCTTTTAGACTTTGCCGCTTATGATGCAAAAAAGTGTGGATTCGGAAAAATTGTTTACATCATCCGAAAAGATATCGAAAAAGATTTCCGTGAACGGCTTTTTGACAGAGTTGCACGTAATTTTAATGCTGAATATGTATTTCAGACACCAGAAGCTCTTTTAACAGAAGCTGAACAAAAACAGGCTGCAGAACGCACAAAGCCATGGGGCACAATTCATGCAGTTTTATGCGCAAAACAGGCAGTTAACGAACCATTTGCTGTTATTAATGCAGACGACTACTACGGAAGAAAAGCTTTCGAAACCTTAGGGAACTATCTTTCTTCTATCAGCTGCGACTGCAC
>NZ_JAZOUG010000192.1:0-2222 GCF_045657965.1 Treponema sp.
CGGTCTGGAGTTACACCAACAGCCTTTTCAACGTATTCCTTCAAAGTTGCTTCATCATAAATTACTTCCATTCCGCGTCCACCAAGAACGAATGAAGGACGAATCATGATTGGGTAGCCAATCTTGTCAGCACAAGCCTTAGCCTCGTTGAAGTCAATTGCCATTCCGCTTTCCGGCATTGGGATTTCCAGTTTTTCCATCATGTGGCGGAAGAGGTCACGGTCTTCGGCAATGTCGATTGAGTCGATTGAAGTACCAAGGATGTTTACACCGTTTTCCTGAAGTTCGCGGGCAATGTTAAGTGGTGTCTGTCCACCAAACTGAACGATAACTCCGTATGGCTTTTCTTTTTCGTAAATCTGAAGAACATCTTCTGTTGTAACTGGTTCAAAGTAGAGCTTGTCTGATGTGTCGTAGTCTGTAGAAACAGTTTCTGGGTTACAGTTTACGATGATTGTTTCATAACCAAGTTCTTTAAGCTGCATTGCGGCATGACAGCAGCAGTAGTCAAATTCAATACCCTGACCAATTCTGTTAGGACCACCGCCAAGAATCATAATCTTTTTCTTGTTGTCGCTTGCAACAGAAGTGTCTTTGTCTGAATTATATGTTGAGTAGTAGTAGCAGGCATTTTCAACTCCAGAAACTGGAACGCGGAGCCATGCTTCTTTAATACCAAGTTCGTTGCGGCGTTTGCGGATATCTTTTTCTGCAACCTTAAGGATTTTTGAAAGATATTTGTCGCTGAAACCGTCTTTCTTAGCCTGAATAAGAAGTTTGTCTTCTGGAACACGGCCAGGATTCTTGAGCATTTCTTCTTCAAGGTCAACAAGTTCTTTCATCTGCTGGAGGAAGAATTCTTTTACGTATGTGATTTCAGAAAGCTTTGAAAGTGGAACACCCTTACGGATTGCTTCATAAAGCTGGAAGTAGCGCTCGCTCGACTGAACTTTAAGCATTTCGCACAATTCTTCAGCTGATTTTTTATTGAAGTCTTTTGCAAAACCAAGACCTGAGCGGCCGTTTTCAAGACCACGGATAGCCTTCTGGAAAGTTTCTTTGAAGTTTTTACCGATGGCCATAACTTCACCAACGGCCTTCATTGATGTACCAAGTTCGTCTTTTGTACCGCGGAACTTTTCAAAAGCCCAGCGGGCAAACTTAAGAACAACGTAGTCTCCGTCTGGAGCTCCGCCAAGAGTATATTTTTCAAGAGTTCCGTCACGCCAGTAAGGAATTTCGTCGAGTGTAAGGCCAGAAGCAAGTTTTGCAGAAACAAGGGCGATTGGGAAACCTGTAGCTTTAGAAGCCAAAGCAGAAGAACGTGAAGTACGAGGGTTGATTTCGATGATTACAACACGACCTGTTTTTGGATTGTGGGCAAACTGAACGTTTGTACCACCAATTACGCCGATGTTTTCAACAATCTTAAATGCCATTTCCTGGAGTTTCTTTTCCAAGTCCTTGTCGATTGTCATAAATGGAGCGGCACAGAAAGAGTCACCAGTGTGAACACCAACTGCATCAATATTTTCGATAGTACAGATTGCAACCATCTGATTCTTTGAGTCGCGGACAACTTCAACTTCAAGTTCTTCCCAACCAAGAATAGACTCTTCAATCAGACACTGATGAGTCATAGAAAGATCCAGACCGTTAGCAACAATAGTGCGCAGCTCTTCAACATTGTAGCAGAAACCGCCACCCTGGCCGCCCATTGTGTAAGCCGGGCGAACTACCAGCGGATAGCCGATTTCTTCAGCGATTTTTTCTGCACCTTCAACAGTGTGGCAGATTCCAGAACGCGGAGTGTCGATTCCAAGGGACTTCATAGTCTCCTTGAAAATCTCACGGTCTTCACCACGCTCAATAGCATCAAGGTTTACACCAATAACTTTTACACCGTATTTATCCAGAACGCCGGCCTTGTTCAGCTCCATAGCCATGTTCAAACCAGTCTGACCACCAAGGTTTGGCAAAAGTGCATCAGGACGTTCCTTTTCAATAATCTGAGAAAGACGCTCAACGTTCAGCGGCTCAATATAAGTAGCGTCCGCCATAACCGGGTCAGTCATAATAGTAGCCGGATTCGAGTTTACCAGCACAATCTTGTAGCCCAGCTCGCGCAACGCCTTACAAGCCTGAGTTCCCGAATAGTCGAACTCACATGCCTGACCAATAACAATCGGCCCCGAACCAATAATCAAAACCTTTTTGATGTC
>NZ_JAZOUG010000193.1:0-3653 GCF_045657965.1 Treponema sp.
CCTTCATGTATATATGCCCCTAACAAGAAATCTTTCAAATAAGTCTGTTGAGGCGTATAAACAGTCATTAAAGGACTATATTTCTTTTTTACAGCATAATAAAAACATAAAAAAGGAAAATATCGTTTTTGATATGTTCACACGAGAATATATTAGCGATTTTATCATTCATTTAAGAACTCTTGGAAAGGCAAATAAAAGCATCAATTTGAAGGTTACAGCCATTCGCTCCTTCTTAAAATTTTGTTCAGAGGAGGATTTTGAATTAAGAGGGGTATATGAAGAGGCAAAATCCATTAAAAACGTAAAGATAGAAAAGAAGCCTATCGAATATCTTCAGGAAAATGCTACAAAAGCAATTCTGAATGCTTATGATGGAAGTTCTGCAAAATCTCGCCGGAACAGAATGATGCTGATCCTTCTTTACGATTCAGGGGCCAGGGTTCAGGAACTTTCAGATTTGAATTTAAGCTCTCTTCACTTAAATGTAAAAAATCCGTATGTTACTCTGATTGGAAAAGGAAGAAAGACAAGAAACGTCCCGCTTTTACAAAAAACGGTAGAACACTTGAAAAAATACCTGTCTGAGTTTCATTCTGACGGAGAGGAAAAGCCTTTATTTTATTCAAATCTTGATAATAAACCGCACCGGATTTCAACAGACAGTATTTCCTTAATTCTAAAGAAAGCTGCAGAAATCGCAAAAACAAAATGCATTGAAGTTCCTGACAAAGAGAAAATCCATTGTCATCTTATCCGCAAAACACGGGCAATGGATCTTTTCAAGAATGGAGTACCTTTACCATTTATAATGCAATTATTGGGACACGAAAGCATGTCTACAACTTCAGGATTTTATGCGTTTGCAACTCTGGAGATGATGAGTGAGGCCATAAAGAAATCCTCCCCTGAGATTTTAGATGTTCAGAAACAATGGAAAACTGATGAGTTCAGGGAAGTGTTATATTCATTAGATTAAAGAAAACTATGCCGAAGAATCATGTCAAAAATCTTTATAATAGAAGTATTTATGATAGTTTTTCGGCATAGTTTTTTCTTCGGTATAATCTGAAAGGAAATTCAAATGCGGCAATTTTTTCTATTCTTCTTTCTTTGATTTGATGTGAATCACTTTACCTGTACGTTTGATTCCATCATTTTTCTTTTCTTCACCTTTTTTGCGGTAAATCTTTTTCTCGCCGCCCAAAGCATATTTTGCTTCTTTAGCGGCCTTTTTTTCTGCACGAAGTTTAGCACGTTCTTTGCGATCTTTATCGATAAATTTAAGGGAATCTTCAAGACCTGCAAGAACTTTCTGCATGTCCTCTGCGAAAATTGAAATCTGATGGCGGTCAAAATCAGAACCGTCTCCCTTTTTGCTTTCGACAATCTGCAAGAATACATCACCAGCCCGATTTTCTTTTACATTGAAAAAATAAGAGCGGTTGTCCAACAAAACCTGAGTTGTAAAAAGTTCTCCACGGATGCTCATTTTGACCCTTCCTTGAAAATGTAAGATTGAAATATACGCATTTTATAACATATATTAACTTTAATTGCAAGTATTGTCAGTTTGAAAAAAAATAAAAGTTGAGTTAAGATTTATTTATGCAGAGATTTTTTAAGTTTCTTTTCATATTATTTTTATCGGCAGTTCTCCCACAGAGTATTTTTTCAAAAGAAACAATAAAACTGGCCAAAATCGAGGGAAATGCTCTTTATGAAGAAAATATTTTTCATCAGAGCTATCTTCAGCACATTTGTGATATTATTCAGCGTTATACAGGTTTCTCAATCGAATTTATTCCTCTGAATGAAGGAGAAAGTGTTTCTGCCTTAAAAAATGGAATTGTAGATGTAGTTCCATTTATGCATATTGAAGAAGGTAATGATTTTTTCTATACAGATATTCCTTCTGCAATAGGACATATTGTTGTTGCTTCAGACAGAAATATCGCAGAAATAACTTCAGCCGGCAGTACAAGAAACCCAGATGTTTTTTCATATGCAGAATCTTTATCAAACGCAGCAATTATCCCTTATTCAAAAAGGCAGGACATTTACAGAGATTTATGGGAAAGGAAAATCGACGCTTTTGTAGAATGTGATCTCATAATTCCACATTTTTATAAAACAATCGAAGTTTTAGAACCATATTATTATCATCTTGCTGTCAGAAAAACTGACCGGTCTTTATTTAAAGCAATCAACACAAGTTTTTCCCTTTCAAGCGAACTTGAAGCTTCAAAAGGCTTATCCACAAAAAAAATGATTGCTCCGCAGATAAAAGAAAACTGGCTTACCTTCACACCAATCGAAAAATCATACATTTTAAAACGAAAAATACTGAAAGTAGCAATTCTGGATAATATTCCTCCAATTTCTTACAGCTCAGTAAATTCACTAAAAGGTATTTGTATTGATTCCTTCAAAATAATCGAACAAATAACCGGGTTCAATATTGAACCGGAAATTGTAAAATCATATGAAGAAGCATGGACTTTACTGGAGCAGCAAAAAGTTGATGCAATTTTTGCCGGAATTGCACTTAAGCCCAAAACAAAAGAAAGCTACACGCTTACTATTCCATATATTCACTCTACAGTTATGGCTGTAGGAACAAAAGCTCCACAAAAAACGGAAAAAGGTCCGTCTGAAATTTATTTGCCGGAAATTTATCGTTTTTTTGAACCTATGATCCGGTCAATGAATCCATTTGCAGTAAATATTAAGTATTGTAAAGAAATGTCCGAATGTATCGATAACATAATGAACAATCCGGATTCTGTTACTTACATGTCAGATTATGAAAGCATGTATTATGAAAATCTTTACAGTTCAGGTACTTTTACGATTGTTCCTACAGGAACCCCGATTCCTTTATCACTTATCATAAAAAAAGACAGTGAAAGTCCGATTCTTTTAAGTATTCTGGATAAATCAATTGCTTCAATTGCTCAGCACGAAAACGAAAGAAATTTTCTAAAATATGTTGAAGAAAACAATGAATTTTCAATAACAAGATTTACAGCACGTCATCCTAAAAAAGCAATTATTATCATAATAATAATTGTTTTACTTATTTCATCAACGATTTTTATTGCAGCCTTTAATCATCTTCGTAATAGAAAAAACAAACAGATTATAAATTTCATGAATAAAGCTAACCGCGATTCAATGACAGGACTTTTTAATAGAGCTGCTTATAAATCATTTGTAGAAGAAATTCTTTCGCACCATACCGGAAAAGAACGGGAAAATATGGCTTTAATCATGATTGATATAGATAAATTTAAAACTATTAATGATACGCTCGGTCACTCAACTGGCGACGAAGTAATTATTACTGTCGCAAAAACACTGCAGCATTTTTTCAAACAAAGCGATTTAGTATGCCGTATGGGCGGTGATGAATTTTCAGTATTTTTACTTAATTTTATAAATAAAGAGTTACTGAATCTAAGGATGCAGGAGCTAATCAAAGAATTTGCACTAGTTTTTCCAAAAGAAAAATATTCAGTGCCTGTTTCCTGTTCAATCGGCATATCGATAGCAAAAGAGGGAAATAACTTTGATTATCTGTATAATCAGGCTGACAGTGCACTTTATAAAGTAAAAGAATCCGGCAGAAACAGCTTCAGCTTTGCTGAATA
>NZ_JAZOUG010000194.1:0-3425 GCF_045657965.1 Treponema sp.
GCTTTTGCAGTTGCAAGAGAATGGTTGCCGTCTCCTACTGCAAAAAGGAAAGTGTTTCCGTCTTTGTCAGTACCGGCCTGAGCAAGTGAAGAAAGAGCATTTTCTAAAAGAGCTTCTGCTTCGCTTCCTTTTACGCTCCAGCCTGTAATGTGACCGGAATTAAGCATTAAATCTCCTTCGTAAAGAGGAGCCGATTTTCTTGCAAGAGCACCTGCACCGCCAACAAGCTCATCTTCAGGGTCATTTGCAAGAAGCATAATATGAGGAAGTTCAAGAGCTGCCCCGTTTCGGATTTTCATACGCGGAGGAATACGCTCAGGAACAGTAGCCTCGGTAGCACGGATTAAAGCTTTTGAATCCGGTTTCCATTCGTATTTTTCAAGATCAACTGCAAGAACAAGACCTTTTCTTGTTCTGCCGTATTCAGTTTTTCGTTCGATATAGATACATTCTTCTTCAGCTTTAAAAACTTTAGAATCAATGTAAGATTTCATTGTTTCGTGGATTTTTTTAATTCGCTCTTCTCCGTCTCCATCGTTCAAGTAGACTTCCGGGAAAATAAGATTAAGTGTTGAAGGCTTACCTTCTGCAGCAGCCCCTGCTTTCTTCCAGTATTCTTTATCCTGCGTGTACTGATCGCAGGCAATTACAGACCATGATTTTAAATCGATTGTTTCTGGCAGCAGAATTTCTGGAATCTGCACACCGTATTTTGCAAATGTTTTCATGGGCAGAATTATAGCACATTAAGAGACAGAAAGTCTTCCCCTGCAGTTTTCAATTTTTACTTTTCAGTTTATAATTTTTCTATGCCCGATTATCCGCAGATGACAATACAGCAGCGTGCTTCTCAAACAATGGCTCAGACGCAATCCCAGAAGATGAGTCAGACTCAGATTATGTCGCTCAATCTTCTGGCAATGTCCTCAACTGATTTACGCTCAGAAATATATGCACAGGCGGCAAAAAATCCGGCACTTGAAATCAAGTCAGACTCATTGGAATCAGGAGTTTCATCATCACGCTCAGAAACCGCACCCTCTTCCAGATTTTCTGACAACACTCACTACGGCTCAGCCTCAGCAGGCGGAGAACAGGCAAGCAATAATTTTCAGGCAGCCCTTGAAAGCAATCCTGACGAACGGGAAGTGCTTTCGGATCATCTGCTGCATCAGCTGAACGCAATGCACCTTTCCGGGGAAGAAAAATTACTGTGCACAAAACTGATTTATAATCTGGATGAAAAAGGCTTTCACATTCTGGCTCCTGTTACTTTTTTAAACACAAAAAATTCTTTTCACACTGAAGATTTTTTAAATAAATGTCTCTGTCTTGTTCAGCACCTTGACCCGGTTGGATGCTGCACAAACAATTACCGGGAAAGTCTTTTTGTTCAGGCAAAAATTTCAGGTTCTGCTTCTGATTTAGCACTGTTTTTTCTGAAAACAAACGAACACTTTGATTTTTTAAATCCGCCGCAAATTCCAAAAATTCAAAAAAAATTATCAGATTATCTGTCTGAACAGAAAAAACTCAAATTTATTTCTGAAGATGAAATTACACTTTCAAAAGACAACATCACGGCCGAAGAAATTGAAAAAGCACTCAGTTTTATAAAAACCCTCGATCCCTTCCCTGCCCGAAATTTTGGAAGTTCACAGACCACTTTCATCAGTCCGGATGTAATTGTAACAAAAAACGAAAATACAGAAGAACTTTCTCAAAAAAATCAAAATGGCAAAACAAATGAAACTGCTGAATTTACCGTAACTTTTGCCAGGGAATTTCTGCCCCGTCTTGAAATTTCAAAGGACTACACAAATCTTATAAATGAAACACATATCAAAACAGGCGACACTAGCGAAAAAGCCGAACGAAAAAAGGCAGAACTTAAATTCGCCCGCTCAAGTGTAAACGAAGCAAAAGTCTTTATCGAAAGCATTCTGTACCGTGAAAGCACAATTTTAAAAGCCGCACAGGAAATAGTCAAAGCACAGACCGGCTTCTTTAAAAAGGGCGCACGATACCTTGCCCCGCTCAGACAGAAAGACATTGCAGAAAAACTCGGCGTTCATGAAGCTACAGTTTCCCGCATGGCAAACTCCAAATATCTAGCCTGTGAGTGGGGAATTTTTCCTATAAGTTATTTTTTCACAAACGCCGTCGGAAACAAGGACAAGCCTTTATCAGATTCAAGTGAAAGCACAGTTGTCTCAAAGGAAGGGGTAAAAGCAGAAATTGCCCGGATTCTTGAAGAACACAAAAACGACAAAAAAGCCCTTTCCGACCAGAAAATTTCAGATATTTTAGCCGAAAAGGGAATTAAAATTGCCCGCCGTACAGTTGCAAAATACCGCGGCGAACTGAACATCAATTCAAGCTATGAACGCTGACACCACTGGCTTTCTTTATAATCAAAATCACCAAGATGCGGCAAAAGTTCTTCGAAATAAAACCTGTCGTCGATTTTACGGTCACCGCTCGTTCTTCCCAAATGTCGGTCAGCACGAACGCCCTTTCCATGAAAATCACTTCCTGCAGTAACAAACATTCCGAGTTTTTTTGCAAGAAGCTCAAGTTTGCAGCCTTCGTTAATGCGCGCAGCCGGATGCCAGGCTTCAAGCCCTTCTACTCCGTGATTTTTAATTTTTTCGATTGTTTCATCCATTTTGCCCCACGAAACATAAAGAGAAAGAGGATGAGCAAGAACCGGAACACCCCCGGCAGAACGGATTGCCTGTACAGCAACATCTAAATCAGCACCTTCGTGGTTTACATGATAAGGCCGCCCTTTTCCTAAAAAGCGGTCAAAAGCTTCCTGACGGTGCTTAACTTTTCCAATCTGCATTAAAAATGAAGCAAAATGCGGCCGTCCAATCTGACTTGCTGTAAACTGCGATTCTATTTCTTCCAGAGTGACTGAAATTCCGTCTCTGTTCATTTTTTCAACAATTTCCAGATTGCGGTTACGCCGGCTTTCCGTTAAATCAGCGACTAAATCTTTTAATTCTTCTGAATATTTTCTCAAACCTAACCCCAAAAGATGAAATTCACCCGTGGGCCAGCGCACATTTATTTCAATTCCCGGCACAAAAATAATTCCGCTGTCACTTTGTACACATGTTTGTGCTGCATCAAAAAGTCCGTCAACCGTGTCATGATCAGTAAGAGCCCAGACTTTAAGTTTTTTTCCAATCGCGTATTCTGCAGCTTCTCTGGGAGTGAATACGCCGTCCGATGCTGAAGAGTGAGAATGTAAATCAATCATAAAAAAATAATAGCATAAATTCAAAAGTTGTGTTATACTCAAAATAGTTGCTTTTAAGTCCGTTTTAAGAGAGGTGCAAAGAATGCCTAAGGCAATATCATACACAAAAGGCTCTATCATTTATTTTGCGGGCGATATTGATGACCGTGTTTTTATC
>NZ_JAZOUG010000195.1:0-8183 GCF_045657965.1 Treponema sp.
CTTTGCCTTAAATGCATCTGCTTCGTAAATCTGGAGAGTTGTAAGGCCCTGAAGATTTTCAAGAAAACTGTCAGCAAGATTTGCATACTGAGCCCAGTAAGCCGTGAGTATTTTTTTTGCAATTCCCTGAACTGTGGCCATCGAAATCGGAATTAAGGGAACGCATAAAAGAAGTGCGATTGCCATTTTTAAGTTCAAAAAAGCAATTACGGCAAAAGTAAAAACAGATGCAGCCATACTGTAATAAAACTGTGGCAGAAATGCTGCGAACCATGTTTCAATCTGCTCTACTCCTTCTACTGCAAGCTGAATAATTTTTGCAGTTGTCGTTTTTTCGTAATAGTCAGAACCAAGAAAAAGAAGTTTTTCATAAATTTTTGAGCGGAGAGCTATTTTTACTTTTACCGAAGAAAGAGAAGCAAGGCGTGAAGCAAACAGATTCGAAAAAACTGTGATTAAAAGGCATAAAGCCATTAAACCTAAAGGAAAAACAAAAGCTGTAAAATCAAAACTGTTCGAGTTTTTTGCAATAGTTATTATTTTTCCAGCACAGAAAATAAAAACAGTACTTGAAACAAGACCTGCAGCACGAAGCAAAACTGCTGCATAAACATATTTTTTTGCCTTACCGGAAAAATTGACAAGGCGTTTATCTATCATCATATCTTACCCTTTTATTACTTTTGTTATGGTAAGATAACATAAATTAGCAAATAAAAATTGTCAAGAAAAATAATCTTAAATTTTCCGCAGGGTTTCTATCGGTTTTTCTTTGCCGGCTTTTATTGCAGGAATTACACTTACTAAAACTGAAATAATTAATGTGACAACTGCAATCAAAATGATTTTAGGAACCGGCACAATTATCGAAAAATTCTGAAGATAAAATGCTTCATCAAGCAAATGAATTTGTGTATAAGCAGAAATATTTCCGCATATCAGATAAAAAATTTTTACAAAAAAATTAACTGTCATTTCAATAAAATTCATGATACTGCTGAAATTTAATGAACACAATAACCCCAGCGGCAGTCCGAAACACACACCTAAAAATCCTGTAACTAAAGCTGTAATCATAAAAGAAAGAGAAATTCCACCGGCCGTACCTCCAAGGCTTTTTAAAATTGCTGTTTCTTTTTTACGTTCCATTACAAGCATAACTAAAGCACTCGAAATATTTACGCAGGCAACCAGTACAATCAGCATCATTATCAGAAGCAGCATAATCTGTGTAGAAGCAAAATTTTCGTATTGAGAGGTATTCAAATCATTCCACCGGTAAAGTCGGCCAAAAGCAGATAAAAATGGAGAAAGAGTTCTGAAAGATTTTTCAAGTTCGATTGAAAAGGCACCGGAAGTTTCTATTCCAAAGGATGCAGTACAGGAGTTTTGAGAAATAAGATTAAATCCAGACTCTAATGAAACAAAAAGCCACAAAGCATCAAGTTCCTGATAACCGCTTGAAACAACCGCACTTACTTTAAGCGGCGTAATTTTTGGAATTTTTTTACCCGAAGCATTTTCTTTTGTCGTTATCAGCCTTATTGTATTCCCTGCCTTTACTCCCAGATCTGAAGCAAGTTTTTTTCCAAGAACACATGAATTCTTTGACGACAAATCAATTGAACCGTCCAGAATTTCAAAAAGTGATGTAAAAGAAGAATTTTTTTCAAAAATATCACTTTGAACCGCCCTGATTTGAGCACCAAACCGCCCTTTTAATGAAGAAGCAAGAGCTATCCCCTGTAATTCAGGATAAACATTTTTTACAGATTTATCATACTGCTTTATTGCAAAGGCAAATTCCTGCATGCTTTTTGGATTTGAAGCATATTCAGAATCTGGATACAAAACAAGCTGTAAATGTGAAGAAGAAAGTCCAATCATCCGCTCAGTAATACCTTTAATCATTCCTTCAGAAACAGTAAGCACCATAATCAAAGGTACTAACGATATTCCTATGCAGACAAGCGCACCTAAAAGGCTTTTTCTGGCATTGGATTTTTTGCCTGTGCGCGGAAATAAAAGTCTATATGCAAACATGAGAGAAGAAGAAAATGTCATAATGTTACCGGTTTAAGCATTCCATTTTCGATTGAATAACAGATGTCACCTTTTTTAGCAAGGTTGGTGTCATGAGTAACTAAAAGCAGTGTTTTTCCATATTTTTCTGCCATTGAAAAAAGCAGTTCGCCGATCATTTTTGCATTCTGCGGATCGAGATTTCCAGTCGGTTCATCTGCAAGAATAAGCTGCGGGTCATTTATAAGAGAACGGGCTACAGCAACACGCTGCCGTTCTCCGCCTGAAAGCTTACCAGGAAGATGATTAAGCCTGTTTTCTAAACCTACATCACACAAAAGGTTTCTTGCTTTTTCCATTGCAGCTTTCTTTGGAAGACCTGCCATTAAAGCAGGCAAAAAAGTATTTTCAAGAGCAGTAAAATCTTTTAAAAGATAATGAAACTGAAAAATCAAACCTAAAAAATGAGTCCTGTATTTTGAAAGAGAAGCTTCTTCAAGACGGGAAAGATTAAAATTACCGCAAATTATTTCTCCTGAAGTTGCTTTATCCAGTGAACCGATTATATTCAAAAAAGTACTTTTTCCGCTGCCGCTTTCTCCGACAATCGTAACTTTTTTACCTTTTTCAATTTCCAGATTCAAATCTTTAAGGATAGTAAGGCTTTCACCTTCAGTTTTATATGTTTTTTCCAGCGATTTTACACTCACAATGATTTCACTCATCTCTCATTACCTCAATAACATTCATTTTTAGTACATGCCTGCTTGCAAAAAAGCTTGCAACCAGAGCAGAAAGTATTCCAAACAGACAAATCATCACAACTTCACTGGCAAAAATCTTTGGTGGTATGCTTGCATAAAGGTAGAACATAGGATTTTCCCTGACAAGCTCTGCATTCTGCGGATTAAAAATTTTTGTCACAATCAATGAAAAATAATAAGAAACTTTAGCGATTACTACAAACACAGTTTCCATATTAACAGAAATCAAAATTCCTAAAATCATACCTGGAACTGAGCCCAAAAAACCAGTCAAAAAGCCCTGCATTATAAAAATTGACTGCACTGCCCTTTTTCTTGCGCCAAATGCACTTAAAACTGAAATTTCTTCCCGTTTTTCATAAACCATACGTCTCATTCCATTAAAAATATTAATTGCAACAACTACAAAAATCAAAAAAACTAAGAACATGAGCATATTTTTTTCAACCTGTAATGCACCAAAAAATGAGCGGTTATAACTTTTCCATGATTCAGCCTTCAGCCCTGGAAATTCTTTCAAAATCCGTCTTATTTCTTTTTCATCATCAGATTCATTAAAAAGTTTAATTCCATAAATAAGGTGCGCCTCCTTTCCAAAATATTTCTGACCGTCTTCAAGATTTATAAAAGCAAATGACGCATTAATATCAGCATAACCAGTATGGAAAATGCCTGTTACAGTAAAAATTCTGTCCTGTGAAAATAAATCAACATCACTTCCACCGGAAAGAGCGTACAAATTGATTTTACTTCCTGTTCTAGCTCCGCATCTGCGCGAAAGTTCAGAGCCTAATACAATACTGTCAGATGAGGACAAATCAAAGGAACCGGCAATCATATTCACATGATTCTTAAAACCGGAATCATCAGTATATACTGAAGAAGGAACAGCCTTTATCATTGCAGCAGCTTCTTTTCCACTGCTTCCTACGGCAAGACTTTGAGCCTCATAAAAAGGTGTAAACGAACGTACCTTCGAATCTGAAATACAGAATTCTTCAAAGGCTTTTGTATTTTCAACATTTTCTGCCCTGATGTGATATGAGCTGATTTCCATAATGACATCGATAAAACTGTGCTGAAAACCGTTCATTACGCTTACAACTGTAATCAATGTCATAACTCCAAAACCGATTCCAAGTGAAGACAAAATGGAAGGAAGCGATGAAGAGCCTTTTCTGTCTACTTTTGCGAAACGACGCGATACAAAAAAAATCCATGAAAGGGCCGTTTTAATATTCAAATTCACGTCTCCTGCTCTCTTTTTCGTTAAAATAAATAATTTCCGTTTTTCTCATACCGTCCTCATACAAAACTTCTACAGAAAAACCACTGTCAAAATACATTTTTTCGGAATAATGAGTTGAATCCGTATATTTCCGTTCAAGATGCAGCGAACCATCTTCAAAATATTTAAGATCTGGGGGCAGACTGTTTTCTTCAGTTACTGAAGAATAATCATAAACATTTTTTGTTTTCCGTTCCTGTGTTATAGTTTTTGAAAAAGAATTTATCTTATATTTCCAGAAAATATTTTCTTCTTCTTTGAGTCTTCCATTTTCATCATAAACAAAACTTGTCTTTTTATCATTTAATAAGATCTGCTCATTTTCATTTTTTTCATCAGTTTTATAATGACTTTCAAGACAGGTAATTAATTTTCCATTCTTATCAAAGATTTTTTCAATTCTTTTTTTATCAGAAAACTGTTCTTCTACGGCTTTATGCGGGTATTTTTCATTCTCTGAATACTCATAAACTATTTCACTTGTAAGAACCATTTTTCTGGCGGTATCTCCAAGTTTAAACTGCTCATTTTTAAGAATTCTGTACAAAGAATCATAAGTTTTCCGGATTAATTTATCCCCATATGAGTTAATCAGAACAGATTCGTCATTTCCGGTATAAAGCGCAAACTGCTCTCCGTCATAAGAAAATCGTCTTAAAGAACCGTCATTTTTTGTGTACGAAAATTCCTGTGGAATATCTTCGGTTAATTTTCCATCATCACCAGTTTCAATTCCGCGGCTGTCGTTATTTTCCAGCATTTTCAGGATTTTTTCACCGTCCAGGATTCCAGATAACTGAGATTCAGATGTTTCTGAAGCAGAAAAAGAAATAAGAGTCTGTTCAATCCACCCGTAATTTTCTTCCGGATTAGAAACAGAATACAAATCTTCTCTTGAAAATGTACAGTCAATAATTCCAGCTTTTTCAGGAAAATTATATTCAAAAATGTAAACAGATTTTTTTAACTCTTCAGAATACTTATACCGTTTCATAATTAAAGAAACATTCTGAGAAATACCGTTGAATATTTTGGCTTCAGGAAGTGAAGAAAGCCCTGTCATATTATAGCGGGTAATTTCAAAACAAAAATTCTGAATATAATGCAGTGCCTTTTTTTCATCAGATGATAAATTACGTGCAGAAATAAAATTACTGAAAAGAGAAAAAAATAATAAAACAAGAAAAAAACACTTTTTGTGCATGATGCTGAAAAAAATTACAGTTGTCTGTCGTAATTCAAAAGCTGTTCACTTATTGAAGCACCATCCGCTTTGTATGCATTTTTTTCTGTTTCATACAAATTAGTATCCGGGGTTGTAAATACCATAGCAGAGCCGGTAATTGCAATCGAGTGATTTTTCTGACCATCGTCTTTTTTAGTATCTGTTTTAAAAGCAGTTTCATTATTCCAGATATAAAAACTGCCGGACTGGATTTTAATTGTGAAATCCGCTTTAACTGCATTTTTAGAATTTACAAGATATGCCTTAAATTTTTTATCTTTTTCAACAATCAGATTCTCGCAGTTAATGCATGAGCCTTTTTTTGTTCCCTGAAAATAAAATTCACCGCTGCCTTTAAGTTTTACATCATCAGCCTTAACTGCATGATAAACATTTCCAACTATATAAAGTGTACCGCTTCCGCCAAGTTCAAGATTTTTTTTACATTGAATTGCAGCAGGTTTCGATTTTGCCAGAGCATCCTGATTTCCGGAAGAAACTACATAATTTTTAGTATCTTTTGTGGTAGAAATTTCAGTTTTTGCTTCACCATAAATCACAGGTTCACCGGAAGAATTTTCAAGATAAACCTTGTTTAGTTTTAAAACTGTATTTTTTGTTTTGTTTATAATCTGACCTTTAAAATATCCGTTAATTGTATATTCAACACCTTCTTTTTGAGGTTCAAATATGATTTTATCTTTTGTAATTTTTACGCCTGAATCATTTGGAGCAATAAAAATCTTATCTCCATAAAAAGTTCTGAACTTTTCTGTCTCAACAGTAACTTTCACATCTTTTTCTGCAAAAGCCAGTGCTGACAGACAAAAAAATGTAAATAAAAATAATTTTTTTTTCATAGTCTTCTTCTCCAATTAATAATTTTTAATTTTCCAGGTATTCCTGAATATACTTTTCAGGATTAAATTTCTGAATATCTTCATATTTTTCGCCGGTACAGACAAAAAGCACAGGTATTTTAAGTTCCTTTCCTATTGAAAATACACAGCCGCCGCGTGCAGTTGAATCATACTTTGTAAGTACAACTGCATCTACACCTACACTTTCATTAAAAACTTCTGCCTGTCTTAAAGCATTCTGACCGGTGGTAGCATCAATTACAAGAATTTTTTTATAACAGCCGGGATCGGCTTTTTGACCTGCAATGCGGTCAATTTTCTGGAGTTCACGAACAAGATTTTCTTTATTGTGAAGCCGGCCTGCAGTATCAGCAATAATAAGACCTCCGCCTGATGCACGACAGCTTTCTGCGGCATCAAAAACAACAGAACTTGGATCACTTCCATGCTGATGAGAAATTACCCTTATACCAAGTTTTTCTCCGTGCATTTCAAGCTGTTCTTCTGCGGCTGCACGGAAGGTATCACTTGCAGCCATAATAACATTTTCGCCGTTTTCCTTAAAAAAACGGGCAACTTTTGCACAGGTAGTAGTCTTTCCAACTCCATTTACACCAAGCATCATATAAATGTTTACCTTTCCTTTCTCCACAATAAAATCACAGGAACGGGCAAACGGCAGAAGAATATTTTTCAACTCATTTTTGACAGCTTCTTCTTCAGTAATTTTTTTGCTTTTACAGTTTTTATCAAGTTCTTCGGCAACTTCATAAGCCATTTTTGCTCCCATGTCACCTTCAACAAGAGCATCAGTTAAATCATCAAAAAATTCTTCATCTATTTTTTTTGAAGCAAAGAGACTTTTAAATTTTTGTGCAAAAGATAATTTCGACATTTTTACTCCACTAAAAATTCATTATTTTCGATTATTTTATCAGAATTTATTTTTTCTGTCGGCATTTTTTTATCAATTTTTGCATCTACAGGCAGAACCCTGTCAGCAGACCACAGATAACGCACCAGTTCAATTGCAAACCATACACCACACGCCGCAGTAACTCCAAGACAAACATTAGAACGGCTTTGATATTTTACTAAATCATCATAATTTCCGCGTCCCTGGCTGTAAGCATAATTTTCAGAAGTAAACTGTCCTACATTATAAAAAGTAAATGGCAGAGAACAGATTAAAGCTGTATAAGAAGTATACATCCACCGTCTTCGTTTATCGATATTAGCTGCTCTGTCAAAAGGTTTTGCATTTACAACCAGATTCATTCCATCAAAAGCATAATTCTGGGGGATTCTGAAAAAAGCAATATTACTTGAAGCAGAATCATCTTCATTTTCTTTTGGAACCGTAAAAACACCTAAAATTGTTTTAGAATTAACTTCGATTTTTGCATAAGGATTTTCCTGAGTTACAGGAGCCTGTAGAAGTCCATATGTATGAAAAACACCGTCTCTGTATTTTTTTAATCTGATTGAAGAAAGTCCCTGAACCTTAGGAACAAGTTCTGCATTTACAAAAAAACGGTTTTCATTTGTAAAAGAATATGTAAATGATAAATCTTCATAATCTGGAGCTTCAATGCTTATATGATGAATTCCAGAATCTTTTACAATTCTGTTTTCAAAAGTTCCGTCATTTTTTTTCAGGGAAAACACAATTCCGTCTATCATAATCTTTGCTTTTTCCTGAAGTTCTTTCGGTTCGATATTAAATTCAATTAAAACAGGCAGTGCATTTGCAATTTTTGCTTCAAAATTACGTGCAATTTCACCTGCCAGCGGCATAAGATCATTCAAAAGACCAACTTCTGTTACAGTTCCCAGTACTTCACCTCCCGGATAAATACGAAGATTTGCTGTAACAGAACAATAATCACCATAAGTTGTAATTTCGCCGGTTATCAGGCCATTAATTTTTGCACTAAGAACTTCCTGTTCAAAATCCCACGAAGTAAAGCCCGCCTCTAAAGCTTTAAAGTCGGAGGCCAAGCGGTCTTAGGAAGACAAATGTC
>NZ_JAZOUG010000196.1:0-2699 GCF_045657965.1 Treponema sp.
AAGCTTGTAGAAATACGCCAAAAAGAAAAAAACTCTGATTGACAATTCAAATTTGTTCTTAGATTCTGAGGCACGCCGTAGGCATAATTTCAGTGTTTCAAATCTACCCTTTGAAAAAAATTTTTGAAAAGCTTTTTACTTTGGATTATGAATGTGCTAAAATGGAAAAAACGAGGAACAGAACGAAATCAAGTTATTTGTTCTTGAGTTCCTCGGCGTAGCCTTAACAGCACATTCAGAATACAAAGTCAAAAGCAGAGTTCAAAAAATTTTTTCAAACATTGTAGCTCTTGGCTTCAACTTGAAAATAAAAAATGATGATGTGAGGTATTTAAAAATGAATAAAAATATTGGTGAAGTTCGTCATTGTGATGATATAGATAATTCTGTTTCTGAAATTAATGTATCTTTATTTTTGATGAAATCAATTTCTGCTCGCCCTGGTGAGCTTTCAGAAAATGATGTTATAGCTGCTAATAATATTTTAATTGGTATTCTTGAAAATTGTTCTGCTCGTCTTGAAAAGTGTTCTGCTCGTCTTCTTGACATTAGTTTTGAGGTTGGTGATACAGAATGAATGTACTAAACGGTTATTGTGTTCGTTACTCTGATAATAAGGGTAAAATTGATGTAACGTTCTTTGCTCCTGTTGGTTGGTCTGTAACTCCTTCGGAAGAGCTTGCAGGCGTTTGCAATCTGTTTTATTCTGCACACCCTTCCTGGAGTATAATTGACATATCACGTTGTAATTCAAACGAGTTTAGAAAAATAGCACAGTGTTATGGTTAAAGGGTTTTAGGGATATTTCCCTAACAAGTGGGGGAGCTTCTCCCTGTGCTTGCTAATTAATAAAAATCCCCTTTTTTTCAATTTGACTTGAAGTCTGTCTTGCCAATTATTCCAGACTTTGAGTATATAAAAAAATGCATAAGGCAGGAGGATATGCACAAGGCATTTTTGAAAAAGTACCCCTCTTTCGAGGGGTATTTTTTTATTTTTAAATTTGTATTGACAAAGTGTGAAAATTGGTGTATAATATGTGTATCACAGAAAGGAGTGATATAAATGCGTGTAAATATGAATTTGAATGATGAACTGCTTGAAAGAATAGATAATTATGCAAAGCTTAATTATATGAACCGTTCAAGTGTAGTTTCATTTGCTTGTAATCAGTTCCTTATGGCTAATGAAATGCAGTCCCTTATCATTGATATGAAACGTGCTCTGCAGGTCATAGCCAATAATGAAAATATTTCTGCAGATGATTTAAAGGAACTTGAAAAGTATGAAAATCTTTGTGATTTGCTTACTAAAAATCACCCTGAAAAACTCTGAACGGCGGAGCCGTTCTCCTTATCTTGATACTATAGAAACAACGTTGCATTAAAAAAATGCTAATTTCGCTCTATATATCGCTAAAAAATCCACTTTTTAGGGGTGGATAAAAATTAAAAAAATAAGGGGGTGAATTTCACTTGAAATCTGAAAAAAAAGAGGAGCTTAACAACTGCGAATTGTTAAACCCCTCTTGTGATGATGTAGTATCACCTGCTCACTATAATGATACCACATCATCATTGAATTGTCAATCATTAGAGAACGAACTGAAAAAGAAATGGATACCAAAAAAGCTTCTTTCTGAACGTCTTGTATTGTGTTATTATCGTCTTGACCTTGAAAAGAAAGCTGAACGAGTTGTAAATTGTGGCACGTTTTTGGAATTTGGAAGAGTTGAGGAGCTCGGGGGCGTTCCCCCCGGTGCACCTGGTAGGTGCTCGGGGGACGCCCCGACATCAACCAATTTCAAATTACATAAAGCTAATTTTTGCCGTGACAGACTTTGTCCAATGTGTTCTTGGCGGAGGTCATACAAAATTTTTGGACAAGTATCTGAAATAATGAATTTGATAGGCTCTGATTATGATTTTCTATTTCTTACTCTTACAGTTCCGAATTGTACCGCTGATGAGCTTGTACGTACTCTTAATTCTATGTCAAAAGCTTGGCTCAACCTTGTTAGGCATAAGCGTATTAAAAGCATTTTAAAGGGCTTTTTTAAGGCTTTAGAAATCACCTATAATAAATCAGCTGATACTTACCACCCACATTTTCACGCTGTTCTCGCAGTTCCTAAACGTTATTTTAAAAGTGAATTATATATTCATCGTGATGAATGGCTTGTCATGTGGCAAAAAGCTATGAATGATTACAGTATTACACAGGTCGATGTTCGCAAGGCTCGCAGTAAAAAAGATTTGAAATTTGCAGATACAGCTGTTTCTTCTTTAAGCTCTGCTGTTGCAGAAATTGCTAAATATGCCGTTAAATCATCAGATTATTTGTTTGATGATGAAAGTCTTACTGATAAAGTCGTTTCTGTTCTCGTTCCTGCTCTTGCTGGTCGTCGGCTTTGCTCCTTTGGTGGTTGTTTTCTGAAAGCTCACCAGGTTTTACAGCTTGATGATGCCGAGGACGGTGACCTCATACATATTGACGGTGAGTTGCGTTCTGATATTGCTGTGCAAATTTATCGTTATGGTTGGAGCTGTGGAACGTATAAGCTTGTAGAAATACGCCAAAAAGAAAAAAACTCTGATTGACAATTCAAATTTGTTCTTAGATTCTGAGGCACGCCGTAGGCATAATTTCAGTGTTTCAAATCTACCCTTTGAAAAAAATTTTTGAAAAGCTTTTTACTT
>NZ_JAZOUG010000197.1:0-2388 GCF_045657965.1 Treponema sp.
CACTCGAAAATCCGGTATCTAAACAGGAATTTAACGGATACTGGATTCCACGTCACAACGCAAAAGTGATGAAACAGGGCCTTGAAGAAAACAAGGCACCATTTCTTCCTGATTCAACAGGAGTAATCAAGGCAGAACCGATCTACAACATGGCAACCGGTTATTGTCTCCCCGCAAACCGCCTTATTCCGGTTCAGTTTGCAAAAATGCAGAACGGCTTCAATTCTAACATTGTCGCAACCCGTACTACCCTTGGTGGCTTGGAAAACGGTATCAAAGAAAATGAAAAAGGCGTTTTCTACAACTTCAAGGACGAACAAGGTGAAATCCACACTTCTAGCCTTTTCTTTGCAGAACAGACTCAGAATCCGGAAGCACTTATCGCCGCTTCAAAAGACAAAATCCAGCAGAAGACAAATCTCAAGGATGTTTCTATGGTGATTGCTTCTAGCGAGCCAAAAGAATACCTCGGTACTTACATGGCAGCCTGCCGCAGCGGAATGAAACTTTCTGTTGATCCTCAGATTGCAGAAGAGTTCAAATCAAAACTCATGCCGACTTTGGAAAACGATTTGAAGAAACAGGAAGAACGTAACAAAGAGCTTCCTACGCTTTCAAATCTGCTTTTTGATGCCGACAAACGCGCGACCGAAATCACAAGGACACTTTCCCAGTCGCAGGCACCGGAGCAGAATCAGGCTCCAAAGCAGCCGAAGAAGCAGACTCAGGACATGGAGATGTGCTTCTAGTCCAAAAACGAAAGTTCCAGAACACTTGCCTGCCCGGGGAGAACTATGGAATACTTTCAGACCGCCTGGCGTGACGGTTCTTCTCTAAACAAAGGTCTTACCTCAGAAGAGTTCTTTTACAACCAGATTTACAACGCTCTGGAAGTAAACGTCGCAAACAGAACTTTACCGTTCTTCAATGCTGACGCAAAATCAATTCCTGTAGAACTTTCTACCGGCAAAATCATAAACGATGAAAACCTCATCGCACTTGAACAGATTTCCTCTAAAAAAGGATATTCTTCAAATGTCTGGATTTATGGCGATGTTCTGGACAAAATGCAGAAAGAAGGCATCTCGCTTAACCTCCGGCGGGATGCCGAACCTGCATTATGTCTCACAAAATATGCAAACTACACTCACCTCAATAAACCGGACCTTTACATAGCCGAAGGCGGAGCTAAAACAAAAGCCCAGTACCTGTACAACTATGATTCTCTGGATGAGCGTTCCAAAAAGGCCGTTGATAAGTACTTTAAGAACGCAGTTGAGGTGAATCAGGTTCATGCAGAAGAAAATCTCAAGAACTATATCGATAACCTCAAAAAATCCAAAAGTCAGGTTCTTCCTCGCCTTGAAGCGATGAAAAGTGCTCTCAAGACTGCAGTACAGAACTCAGAAGCAATCTTAAAGAAAGGGAATCAAAACTGTGACCAGAACGTAAACTTCGCTCCGGTTATAAATGCCCAGATCCGGCACATGTGTCAGGTTAATACCGGCGCAAGACTGAAGAATACTTCAAATCCTGCAATGGAGAACGCCTGCTATGATTTCTTTTCCCAAATCATCACAGATACGAACAAAAATAAAGGTCAGAAATGGATGGTAGGAGAAGCAGTAACAAAAGCCATGTCAGCAGGACTTGAGTATGCAAAATCCTGCACCTCCAAGGACTTTAATCTGGAAGTTCGGAAAAATCGGGAAGAACAGTCAATTAAAACGGAAAAGCTGAAAAAAAGAGGATACGAAGGTTTAAGTTACTAACCTAATTCTACAACACGAGGAACACTATGGCAGAAAACACAGTAACGATGGAAATCATCGACAGCGAACAGTATAAACGCGCAAATATCCGCTTTAACGGAAAGCCTTCTGAAGAGATTCGTGAGGAACTCAAAAAGGAAGGCTGGTTTTATTCGCGCAACCACAATGTCTGGTATCCTAAAAACGATGCAGCAGCAAACAGCCGGGATTTTGCTCAGCACATCCGCGATACCTATTTCCCGGAACAGAAGGAAGAAATCAAAATTATTACTGAAGCAACCGAAAAGGATGAACTTCAGGCGATGATTCAGAACGGCTCTAGCCTTAAAGATATTCTTTCCAAACTCAGCGACATGTACGGCGACAATGCGGTACACGAAGCTTTTAATGAAGTTAGACAGCATATTGATTCAGCTGAAGAAAAGCCGGAAGTTGAGGCTGAAAAGGCGGAAACTCAGGAAATTGAAGAAGAACAGCCTGAATTACCTGAAATGCAAACTACGGATGGCAATCTCTATCCCGATGACGTAAACGCAGCTAAAACAAAACTCGGTGATATTGTCCGCGAAACTTTTCTTACCCTCTCGAAGTCGGATCGTAGCCATGTCGTTCTGTG
>NZ_JAZOUG010000198.1:0-5674 GCF_045657965.1 Treponema sp.
AAACACGGCGGGCATCGGTTACAAACCTTTCGCCCTGTTCAGTAACCACGGCTCCTCTGGAAGAGCGCTTGAAAATCTGAAATCCAAGCTCTTCCTCGGTGTCATGGATACTGGCAGTCAGCGACGGCTGTGAAATAAAGAGTTTTTCCGAAGCCTTGTTCAGCGAACCGTTTTCTGCCACGCCAATGACATATTTGATTTGCTGCAGTGTCATTTTTAGTCTTTAAACAAATCTGTGCTCAGATATCGCAATCCTGTGTCCGGGAAAATTACGACGATGTTTTTACCTTCAAATTCAGGACGGTTTGCAATCCGGGTTGCACCCCATAAAGCAGCCCCGCTTGAATTTCCTACAAGAACGCCGTCAGTTCTGGCAACATCTCGTGCTGCCTTAAAAGCTCCTTCAGGATCGCCCACGAAAACCTCATCATAAATGCCTTTTTTAGGCTCGTTGTTTTCTTTAAGACTCGGAGGAACACGGTCAACCGGCACTTCGGTGAAGTTATGGATTCCTGTGAGTTTTTTGTCGTCTGCAGGAGGTTCAACTGCAATAATCTTTACTTTATCGCTTTTTTCGTGAATAGCATCACTGATTCCACGGATTGTTCCTGCTGTTCCGACTGCTGCAACTACAGCCGCAAGATTTCCTTCTGTATCTTCCCAGATTTCTTTTCCCGTTGTGTCATGATGAGCGGCTGGATTCAGCGGGTTAATCATCTGATCAACGAAATAAATACTGTCGCCTGCTGCCTGACGGTCGCGTATGTGCTGCTTTAAGATGTTTGTTGCTGCAACAAAGTCGTTATTAGTGGCTTTGAGTGCGTCCTGAAGCTCTGGTACTTCGCTTATTTTTGTGACTTCTGCACCGAAAGCCTTCATAACCTGCAGTCGTTCCTGACTTACTCCGTCCTGAAGATAAATGCGGACTTTGTAGCCTTTCATTGCACCGATTGCAGAAACAGCAATTCCAGTGTTTCCGCTTGTGTATTCAATCAGAGTTGTTTTTCCGGGAATGATTTTTCCTGCTTTTTCAGCATCTTCGATGATTCGAAGTACAATTCTGTCTTTGATTGAGCCAATCGGGTTAAAATACTCAACTTTTGCAAGAAGATGTGCTTTGAGACCGTGAAGTTTTTCGTATCCGTGCAGTCGGACAAGCGGTGTATGTCCGACAAGCTCTGTCAATGATTCGTGTATGTTAGCCATTATCTTGCTCCCTCTGCATTGATAAACTTGTCAGCGTTCTGCTCATACCACCATTTTGTGTATGGAAGTTTGATTCGTGCTGCAAGGTTCTTTTCGAACGAACGGTTTGTTACTGTGTCGCGAATCAGTTTTGCAAAGCTCAAAGTTCCCTCGTAGCCGAAGACTGTGTATTCGTCTGCAACGAAGACAGCGGCAAACCCCTGTTTGATTGCCCAGACTGTTGTTCCCGGGTGACGGCTGAAGTAAACGTCAGGCTTGTAACGGTTCAAGATGTTCAAAACTTCGTAGTTCTGCTGGTCAGCGACTGCAACCTTCATGTCTTTAGGGCTTGTTTTAAGAAGGTGCTCAAGTGCCGGCGGTACTTTTCCATTGTCGTACTTGTAGTCGTAGTGCCATGCCAGAGCATATTCAACTTTCATACCGAATTCCTGCAAAACGCGGGCAATTTCGTATGTAAACCCAGGTCCCATACCGATTACAGCACGCAGACCGTGCAGAGATTTTGTGACTTCTTCAATCTGCGGAATAAAGATTTTTCTCTGCTCTTCGATGTATTTTCCAACCTGCCCACGGCGGCCGATTGCATCTCCGATTCCACGAAGCCAGGCTTCAAATCCTGACACGCCTGAATGGTTGATTGTGCGCACATAAGGCACTCCGTAAGTTTCTTCCAAAGCGTTTCCAAGATACGTTCCCAAAGTACCACAGATACAGACTGTTGCAAGAGCTTCGCTTAAGTGAGAAAGTTCTTCAATTGTTGAGTTACAGTACAAAAACTGAGGTTCTGCATCGAAAACTTCGCGGAAAATCTTTGTAATCTGAGGACGTGCACTTTCGTAGAAGTTTTTGATGTTGATTACGCGTCGCTTTTCTTTCGGCGGTTTTACGACTCCCTGTAAAACTGCATGATCTGAAATGTCAAAGCCGGAAGCCCAGATTCTTGATTTAAATCCTTCACAGTGAACAGGAATTACCGGGATTGGAAGCTCTTCGTCAATTTCTTCTGCAAGACCGTCAACATCTTCACCGATAACGCCTGAAACGCATGAAGTTGAGATGAAAATTGCATCCGGCTTGTAAGTGTCGTAAGTGTGCTGCACGATTTTTCTCAAATCATTCATTGCACCGAAAACAGTGTCCTTTTCGTTCAAATCCGTACAGACGAAGACAGAATTTGTAGTCTTGTTGATTCTGGCTGCAATCTGACCGAATTTTACGTTATCATTACTTGCCATTGCGGTACATCCTGCAGGGGCGTGGTAAACGACTGCAACGTTACGGATTGCAGCAAGGGCGTTCAGTGCACAGCCTGAAAGACATGAGCTTGACTGTGAAAAGCATCGCTCGCGGTTTTTGAGCGAGCCACATTCTGAGCGGTAAACTAAGGTTTCAAGGTCTCCTGTGAAACCTGTGATTGAGCCGAGTCGGTTTTCACGAACGGCAAGATTAGCATTTTTAAAATTAAACGGCATAGTTTTCTCCTTTTTACAGTTTGAGCTTGCTCATAGCGGCCGTGAAAATCTGTTCAAGCAGATGAAGTCCGCCTGAATAGCCGGCAATGTGGTCATTGATAACCAGTTTCTCGAGCATCGGGTAGCTTACGTTTACATAGTGTGCGCCCAGCTCTGCAGCAAGCTTTTTCTCCCAGTTTGAGCCGATGATGAGAGGAGTGCCCGCAAAATCAGTCTTTTTAATCTGTTCGTGGATGTCGTGTCCGTCTGTTGTGAACTGAACTTCTGCCTGAATTCCGTAGTTCAATGTAGAAATTTCGTTCGCAATTTGCTGGCGGAAGCTTTCCGGAGCATCATCGGTGATGAAAACTTTTTCCGGGAACAAGCCCATGTCGTTAACAAGGAATTTTGTGACCGATGTTGTGTACTGGCTGTCGCTTACAACCGTAAATCGTTTTCCTAAGATACGTGTTTCAAGGAGTGTGTCAGCAAATCGTTCTATATAGTAGTAGAATTCAGCTTCTTTTTCGGCGATAACTTTCTCAACAAGATTTTTGTCTGCACCTGTAAATTCCTGAACTGCACGCAAAAACTTTGTTGTCTCTGTCGCACCAATCGGCAGAACAGGATAATGAAGAAGCGGAATCTTGAATTTTGACTCAAGATATTTTGCGCTTTCAAGACCAGTCCATGGTGAAATCAGAATAGTAAACTGTGCCGAAGGAATCTTTTTGATGTTTTCAATGCCGCGTCCAAAACCGAAAATTGTGTTCGGTTTAAGTCCGATTGCGGAAATAAGATTTTCAATTTCGCGCAGGTTACCGAGCCAGTAAGGATCCTGCTGAGGAGGTCCTGCAAAAATGTTAACCAGACCTTTTTCTGTGATTGTGCCGTTTTCAAGAGACTTTTCTTCGCGTTCATCCTTGATTTCAGGGCGGTTAAGATACTGTTCGAAGATTGACTTTAAAATCCAGTCGTGACCGACATAGTTGTTGCCTTTAAAGCCCGGAGTCTTTGCCCAGATTACAGGTTTTTCTTCTTCTTCAAAATCTTCAGCAACTTCCTTAATGTCATCACCGATGATTTCACCTGTACAGCCTGAAAGAACAACAAATAAATCAGCATCGATTACACGAAGTGCATTATGGATTGTTGACCGCAGTTTTTCAGCACCACCGAATACAACTTCCTTCTCCGATATTGAAGTACAAGGGAAGATGTTCGGACTGTAACGGCCGCTTGTTCCGTTGTTGTCATTAAGCTTTGAAGCACAGCCAGGTCCTGAGTGAAGAACTGGAATTGCCCCAGGAATTGACTGTACAGTCTGCATTGCAGCTAACGCGCATTTGTAACGCGGCTGATCAAGAATTTTTGCCATTTAGTTACCTCTTTAACGAACCTATTGTGCAACTAGGTAATTGTATTTTATGAATATAAACCTAGTAAGTCAATAGGGTAATAAAAAAAACGGTTAAGATTGTTAAATTTTTTCTTCTGTTCCTGTAGTGTTACTATTATGGTTTTATTTTCGATTTTTTCTTTCCTTTATTTTTTTTCTGAATTCATTGATTTTGCTGATTGCCTCGTCTATCGGAAGAACAATGTCATAGGCAGTTACATTGTACTTTGCAAGTGAGCGCACTGCATGAGGCCCGATTCGTGCCACAAGAACATAGTCAACATCAGAAAGAATCTTTGCAATTTTGTCCATTGCACTATGACCTGAAAGTGCTCCGTTGTGTCCGCCACAGCCTGATTCTGGGGCAGATAATTCTGTTTTATTTCCCCCGCATTCACCGCCGGAACACGCAGCTGTAACATCACGCTCTTCAATATCTTCGAACGAGCCGGACTTTTCATCGACTTCAAAAATTAAAAAACTCTGTGCATGACCAAAATGCGAGTCAACTGTTTTTCCATCGCTTGTTGCAACTGCAACTTTGTATTTTGTATCAACCATGACTGAATGTCTCCTTTGTGTTTACTCTTCCCATGTAAATTTCGCTTCCGATGTCGTATTCACCTGGAACTCCGATTGCATCGGCTCGACAGTGGGCACAGTGGGTAAAAATATTGATGTACGGGTAGGCCGCCTTTCTTGCGTCATCAAGCTGTTTGAAAGTAGGGGCTTCCAGGTGTCTTAGTTCGTTCTGCGGAATCAAAGGAATTATATTGTAGATATGAGCACCTGCGTCCTTTACAGTGTATGCGATTTCTTCAATATGTTTGTCATTGATTCCCGGACACAGGACAGAATTTACCTTAATCAGCATACGTCCCTCAGAAAGTTCCATGACTTTTTTGATTCCCTCAATCTGATTTTTAATTAAGATTTCAGCAGCTTCGATTCCTGTGTAGATTTTTCCATGGTAGATGATTTTATTGTTGAGCTGTGCCTCTATTTCCGGGTCAACTGCATTTACCGTAACCGTAAGCGTGTCGATTCCAACTTCAATAAGTTCTTCGGCACGTTCTGCAAGAAGAAGACCGTTCGTGCTCATACACCGGATTAACTGTGGAAATTCTTTTTTAACGAGACGGAAAGTATCAAGTGCGTAATTTGTGGCAAGAGTGTCGCCTGGTCCTGCAATTCCAACAACCGTAAGTTCCGGACAGCGTTCTAAGGCTCTTCTGATATATTCGCATGCTTCTTCTGGTTTTATAACAGTGCTTGTAACTCCCGGCCGGTTTTCGTTTTCGTTGATTTTTCTGTCACAAAACCTGCACTCAATGTTGCAGCCGGGAGCGACGGGCAGATGGATTCGCCCCTTGTTGTGTTTGTGCGGTCCGAAACACGGATGTTCGCGATAGATTGTTTCTTCGTCCAGTGCCATATTGTACCTCTTTTTAATAATAAATCCTAGTTACTTGGTAGGTATTTAGATTATTACGATATCCGCCTAGTATGTCAATGGGTAAAAGGAGAGGTAAATTTTTTATCTGCGGTTCGAGCGCAGTTCTCACCGCGAATTGACTGGTACCTCACCTTGTGAATTTCTTTTTCTTAGAAAATTTGT
>NZ_JAZOUG010000199.1:0-2637 GCF_045657965.1 Treponema sp.
TATGAGTGAGAAACATTTCTATAGTGGAAAATCCGTCTTTAAATTGTCCGTGACTGGTTGTGCGGTAAAAAATTGATGTAATTTCAAGAGAAAGAGTAAGATGTGCGAGGAGCGGAAGATATGTGAGATTTGGAATGAAAAATTTTGATATTTCGCTAAACATTTTCAGAGAGAAAAAATTTGAAAAATCAACTGTAGAAAAATTATTCACAATGTTTAACAAAATCGTGGCAAAATAGAGAAGAAAAATGTAAGCCAGAGAAGGTTTCTGATCAGAAAAAATTTCATAGGGTGTAAATTTTAAAAAAATAGCAGAAAAAAGAATTAAAACCGGGTATGCGATAAGGCATATTTTTACTGGAAGATAAAATGCTGCGAGCGCAAGAATAAGAATCAAAATGATTTTGAGCCACGAAGGAATCCTGTGGAGAAAGGTAATTTCTGTTTTATAGTGAAAAAATGCTGCGTTTTCCATTTATTTCCAGATTAAATCTTTTACATTTTCATATTTTGTAAGCGGGTTTCTTATTGCCCATTGCTCAAGCGGAATTTTTACAGCCTCTTCTGGTGAACCGTCAAAGACAAGAGAACCTTTCTGCAGAATAAGAAAATGATCAGCAAGTGCAAGGCATTTTTCAAGTTCGTGAGTCAGTAGAATCACCGTTTTTCCTTCCGATTTTAACTGTTCTAAAAGCCTGTTTACATCGCAGACAGCCGGATAGTCAAGATTTGCATATGGTTCATCAAATATTATAATATCGCGTTTCATTGCAAGAATAGATGCCACTGCAAGGCGGCGTTTTTCACCGCCGGAAAGATATTCTGCAGGTATATCTGCTTTTTCCAGAAGCCGTACGCTTTTTAAGGAATCTTCTACAAGAGCGGGAATATCTTTTTTGCAGAACCTGAGGTTTTTCGGTCCAACGCTTACATCTTCCCTTGGGGTGTCTCCCAGAATCTGTGTGGCCGCATCCTGAAAAACAAGACCAGGTTTTGAAGAAACTGTTAGTTTTCCTTCAGTTGGCTTCATTAAACCTGAAATCAGCATCATAAGAACACTTTTTCCGCTACCATTTGCACCTCCTACAATTGTAAGGGAGCCTTTTTTGATTTCGAATGAAATATCGATTAGTGAAAATTTTGTTGATGAGAATTTTTTTGTGATGTTTTCAAGTTTTACGGCGTTTTCCATATTTTTGCTTTAATTCTGTTTTCTGCGGATTTATTCTTCAGGTTCAAGGTATCTTGCTGCAACTGGTCGAAGTGCTGCTGTGAGTGGAATAGTTATAATCCATTTTATTAAATCACCAGGAATAAACGGAATGAATGTAAGTTTAAGTGCACTCTGGAAAGTCTGAGGTTTACCTTTTCCTGCCATTACATGCATAAACCACGGAATTCCCGGTAAATAAACTATGGCATATGCAACAAGAGAAAGTAATGCAATTTTTATGATAAAGCGTACATCTTTTTTGTTTTCTGTAAGCTTAGGTTTTCCTAAAGTGAGACCTAAAAATAGTGAGCCCAGCATATATCCCCACATATAGCCGCCTGTCGGTCCCAGAATAATTGCAAGTCCGCCATGTGCGTTTGCAAATACAGGTATGCCTACTGCTCCGATAAGCATCCAGAGAAGAACTGCTGCCCCGCCAAAGAAAGAACCCAAAATACTTCCTGCCAGAATTGAAAACAAATTCTGTACGGTAATTGGTACTCCGCCTGGAAGAGGAATTGCGATAACACAGCCAATACAGATAAGGGCTGCGAATAATGATGTGAATACAGCTTTTTTTGTGTTCATTTTTTTTAATTGTAAACCTCTGTGTATAAAATATGTTTACAATTTTATATATTCCAGTTGTTCCAGTCAATAGCAAAGTCTTCTTCGTATCGTGCCATAACATTTTCTAAAAGCTCGTACCATTCGATTTTGTGCGGTAAAAGTGTGGTTTTAATAGATTTTAGAGAAAGTTCTTCTTTTTGCTTTTGGAATACAGCAAAGAAAATGTATGTAAAAACAAGCAGAATAAGTGAGTATGGAAGCCAGTCGCCATACCGGGCATACACGGTAAGTTTTCTTTCGTAAACCGGAACTTTGTAAGCCAGTGCTCCTTCCTCAAAAAGCGGTAAATCTGCAAGAACTTTTCCTGTAGGATCTATAACACAGGTATATCCGGCATTTGCGCTTCTGATTGTGGTGGTTCGGTACTCGATTGAGCGGTAGTGAGCGACAACAAAGTGTTGAATTTCGGCTGAGGCTGTTTTAGACCATGAATCGTTCGTGATGTTTACAAAAACTTCACTTCCTGAATGATATAGTGCGTGACAGACTTCGTGGGCGGAGTCGTCGAAGCAGATTGGCGTTGAAATCAAAACGGATTTTACTTCATCTTTCTTTTGTTTGTTCTTTTCTGAAACAATTGAGATGATGTCGTAAGATTTTTCCGGTTCAATTTTTGATTCAAGTGGAATTTCAAAAAGTACAGGCTTTTTACCAGGAGTCCAGCCATAAGAAAAGCCAACCATGCTTTTTATGATTTTTCGTACGCGTTCGAACTGGCGTAGTGGAATAAGTTCAGCAAATGGAACAAGGTGCATTTTTGTATATGAGCCTGTGAATTTTCCGTTTTTGTCAAA
>NZ_JAZOUG010000200.1:0-2907 GCF_045657965.1 Treponema sp.
TGAGACTGAGAGAAAATTTTATCAGAATTCCTCAAAAAGCTGGCTTTCGGTCGTGCGGAGCATGGAAACACGCGGGAAAAAGCAGCTTCTTCCCTCAAATGCCAATTTGTACCACTACGCTGCTAACAATCCTGTCAAGTATACAGACCCGGATGGACGGAAAATAGTTCCAGATGTTATTACAAACAAAAATGCTTATAAGATCATAAATAGTATGTTAAAAATAATTAAATGTAATAACACAAAAAGTCCAGAATTGACAGAATTAAAAGAAATGATAACTAAATTAGAAAATTGCGACCAAGTGATAAAAATATCCGTATTGCCAGGTGAAGGAGAAAACCAAACGATTGCGGATGAGATGGGAAAATCTGAGGGCTCTGGTAGTAGAATAATATTCTATTATGAATCAAGAAAAGGAGGAATTGATGATGAAGGAAACACCGACAGAGACCCGATAGTTGGTTTAGTTCATGAATTAGGACATGCAGAAGCATTTGCAGAGAAAAATTATGATACAAATAAGGGGGATAGAACACCTGGAACTACGCCTTCCGGTGAGAAAAATTCTCTAAAAAGGGAAAATCAAATGCGGAAGGTTTTAAAAATACCATTAAGAAGTTTTTATTATCAAAAAGAGGAGGTTTTGAATAAATGAATTTAAAAGTAATTTGTATTTTATTGTTTTGCATAAGTTTCCCATTATTTTCAGTTCCATTTTCCTTTCAAAAAGAAGCAGAAAATTGGATTAATGCAACAAAAGACAATGAAGAAGGGGTAAATTTCATTGGACCATTTCTAAGATGTCATTATCAAATAGAGAAAAATTTATGTTCAGAAGTTGAGTGTTTTTTAGAATCACTTGATAAAAAAGACTGGATTACAATTGTGAGACGGAATTTCGAGACAAGTTTTTTTTCAATTTCGATTTTGACACAGAACGGAAAAAATGTAGACTCTACTACTTTTTATATTGAAAAAGGAGAAATTATCAAGTCAGAAGAGTTGTTGAAAAACTACAATTTGAGCAAACTTTTATTTGTAGAGAAGAAAAACTATTATTACCATATAGATTCTAATGTTGCAGATGCAAGTAACTATTATATATTTGTTATGAAAAATGAAATTTTGTATTCTTATGCATATTACGGCAACAATTATAGTAAAAAAGATATTGATGAAATCATAAAAATAAAAGAAAGAATCGGGAAAAATGCATACGAACTGGTTAGTTACTTGCTATCTTTTTGATATTTTTTTTCTGTATAGCCCTTTCCCAATCCTCGTTGTATAGTGGAATTTTCGTTGCTTTTTCCTCCCACAAATACGGATTTGTGGGTGTAAGCCCAAAGCCAAAATACTTCGGAAAACGCAAGAATTTCGATAAGATTTTTACTGAATCCCTATTGAAAAATATGGCGTGTAGATAAAAAGGGGTAATTTTAACTTCTTCCTAAGAGGCTCGAAAATTTCTGATTAATTGGGATAATAAAGCAGATATAAAACAATGAAAAAATCTCTCGATACTGTTTGTTATTTGTTTTGAACAGTCAATGCTGCGCCCGCTATGGAGTACCGCCGTAGGCGTTCTGAAACGACCGTAAGGAGTGGAAGAATGAGCGTTAGCGAAGTACGGAACAGCGGTTGGCAGTTTATTTGCGCCAGAAATCTTGCTTTGACCGCATCACCAATGATTCGGTGGAGCTTGAGCGATTCGCAAAGTGGGGCGGAGTAAATCCTGAGGATTTTGCCGGGCTTTCAGAAGAGAATATTCATCTTGCCTTATATGAAATTCCGTCAGACAAATATGCTCTGATTGGAGAAGAAGCAAAGACCGTGATTGTCTCAAAGGACAAGTCACAGACAAGATTCGTTTTGGTGAGCGAGAAGCCTTTTGCCGTCAATGAGCGGCCGGAAGGGCTTCCTGCCGAAGCATATCAGGTGCCTCTTCCCCGCATTTCAACAGAAGCCTTGAAGAAGGAAATCGCTGATTCAAAGGCCCGCATTGTTGAAATTGAGAATGAAATAAAGGCATGCATACAGTACAAGAACGCGCTCAAAGATTCTGTAAGCGTAATCGCAAAGGACATTGAGCTTGAGAACTTGTATTCGGGCATGGGAATCGAAGAAAACTTGTCTTGGATTACGGGATTCGTTCCTGTGGATTCAATGGCGGCCTTCGAGTCTTTCGCAAAGAGTGAGAAATGGGCTTATGCGGCAAAGCGACCCGGCCGAAGACGACAATGTTCCTACAAAACTCAAGAACAACAAGCTCGTAAGTTTGATTTATCCTCTTACGGACTTTTTGGGAACAGTTCCCGGCTATCACGAATACGATATTTCGGGCTGGTTCCTGGCTTTCTTCACTATCTTCTTCGGAATGATTTTCGGAGACGGTGGATACGGTGCATTGGTCACTGCCGTTGCGTTAATCTTCATTTTGAAGAGCCTTTTCGGTGGCAAAAAAGTTCCTCCGATGCTTGGCCTTGTCCTTCTTCTGGGCGTGGCTACCATGGTCTGGGGAGCGGTCACATGTACCTGGTTCGGCCTGCAGCCTGAGCAGCTTCCTGAATGGATTGTCGCTCTTTCTGTTCCGCCGATTTCAAATGCGTACGCTGACGTTCAGTGGCTTCCTTTCTGGACTACTGATGCTTCTGGCGGCACACTCGGTACGGCTCAGAACCTTCAGATTTTCTGCTTTACGCTGGCTCTTATTCAGCTTTGCGTGGCTCATCTTAAGGGAATTGCCCGTTATATTACGGACAAGGGGCACAGACTCAAGGCATTGGGTGAATTCGGTTCATTCGTGCAGCTTATCGGCATGTACTGGGTTGTTCTTTCAATGGTCGTTGACGGAAATGTCTTCCCTCTCATGGGCGGAGATGTTTACGGTCTTCCATGGGGAAC
>NZ_JAZOUG010000201.1:0-2581 GCF_045657965.1 Treponema sp.
TTAGTCTTAGTGCATAATCAAAGATAAGAAATGTCGTCAAATGCTTAACGCTTGCGACATTTTTTCTTTATCTGCCGTTTTATCGACAAATAAGGAAAAATTTGTCGCCCGTTTCGCCATATTTGTATGTGATTTGAGGGGAATTGCTTGGTTACTTCTTTAACTGAAAACTACGAGTTTCAAAGAGTATATAAAAAAGGGAGTTCGTATCCCGGAAGATATGCTGTGGTATATTGCCGCAACAATCATCATAGCGATTCTCTCCGTTTGGGAATCACCGCCACAAAAAAAATCGGAAAAGCCTGCAAACGAAATCGTGCCAGACGTTTGATTTATGAAAATATGCGGCTGTTTTTCCCTAAAATGAAAAAAGGATATGACATTGTGGTTGTGGCAAGAGCATCCATTGTGGGTGTAAACTTTTTCACTTTGGGCAATGAATTGAAAAAATTGCTACATAAAGCAGGTGCTTTTTATGATGAGTAACTTGTTTATTTTTGTGGTTCGCTGTTATCAGAAGTGGATTTCCCCGCTTTTGGGAGCAAGATGCCGGTTTTATCCTTCCTGTTCGCAGTATGCGATTCTGGCAGTGAAAAAATACGGATTTTTTAAGGGCTTTATAAAAGCTTGTTATCGGATTTTGCGGTGTAATCCATGGAATCCAGGTGGTATTGATTATCCCTAAACTTGAGCTGAAAGGAAAAGTTCGATGGATTTTATTTATGTGTTTTTGGGCACAATTATGAGCTATATCTATAAGTTTGTAAACAATTTCGGTTTTGCCATTATTTTGTTTACTGTTTTGGTGCGCGCTTGTTTGCTTCCTTTGGTGGTAAAACAGCAAAAATCGATGGCTCATATGCAGAAAATGCAGCCCAAATTACAGGAACTTCAGAAAAAATATCAGTATGATAAAGATAAGCTGAATGAAGAAACCATGAAGCTTTATCAGCAATACAAAATCAATCCGATGAGCAGCTGTTTACCTTTGTTTATTCAGATGCCTATTCTGATTGCCATTTACGGCGTTATTCAGAATCCCATTACTTACATTCTGGGGCATCCCGTTACCGAAGAGCTGAAAGCTGCCTTGACTGTGCTGTGTCAGAATCCTGCTGACACTCAGCTGAACGTTGTTGCTTTTGTCAGCAACAATTTTGACAAAGCAAAAGAACTGCTTGCTACCATCCAGACCAATTTTACTGCAGACCAGTTTTTGATGAATTTTGACTTTTTCGGTCTGAATCTGGGGTTGACTCCCAGTACTTCTGTCGCTGCCAATCCTATTTTGTGGGTTCTTCCCATTCTGGCAGGTCTGACTACCTTCTTAACCAGTTATATCAGCCAGAAAATTAATGCAAAAACACAGACAGAAGAACAGAAATCCCAGATGAAGAGCATGCAGCTGATTTTCCCGTTTATGACGGCATATTTCTGTTATATTCTGCCGGCAGCAATGGGACTTTACTGGATTGTTGGTAACTTGATTCAGATTGTTCAGAGCTTCACTTTGGACCGTTACATTATGAACAAAGAAGTGGATGTTATCGAAGAAAAAGAAGAGTTGAAAGCACTCCAGAGAAAAGAAATGAAAAAGAAGAAAAAGAAATAGAAAGGTTGGAACCCATCTGTGAAAGAATTTATTGCAACAGCCAAAACAGTAGATGAAGCAATCGAGAAAGCAGTAGCAGAATTAGCTGTTGACAGAGACTTGATTGAGTTTGAAATTTTAAATGCACCCACCAGCGGATTTTTGGGAATCGGTGCAAAACCTGCCAGAATTTTAGCAAGATATGATGTGAAAAAACCGGAAGATAAAAAAGAAGCTCCCAAAAAGGAAGCAAAGGTTCAGAAACCCAAAACAGAAAAGAAACCGGTGAAAGAAGCTGCTCCCGAACCGAAAGCGGAAACAAAAAATACGACTGTGAATTACGAAGATGATACTGACTTTGTTCCCAGCGAAAACGGAGTACAGTTTGTATCTGACTATGTGAAAAAATTATTTGAATTGATGGAAATGGATGTTTCTGCGGAAGTAACTCAGAAAGGAAGAATCATTTCTGTAAACCTGGCCGGAGAAGAAGCAGGCAACATCATCGGAAAACACGGTGATACTCTGGACTCCATTCAGCATATGCTGCAGTTAGCATTCAATAAAAAAGTAAAAGGCGGCGAAAAAATTCGTTTAGATACCGAAGATTACCGCCAGAAACGTGAAAAAACTTTGACCGGCTTAGCAAAAAGCATTGCAAACCGTGTGATTAAATCTCGCGGTAAATATGAGTTGGAACCCATGAAAGCTTATGAAAGAAGAATCATCCATTCTGCACTTCAGAGCTATCCTATGATTACTACTTACTCTGTTGGTGTTGAACCTCAGAGACGTCTGATTGTTGCATTTAAACATAGAAATCAGCAGCATCAGGAAGTAGCAGCAGAAACTTCTGTGGAAGAATAATAGTAACGCTGAATATAAAAGGGCTGTCTGGAATAACGACAGCCCTTACCATATGCTAGTGTGGCGCAGTTGGTAGCGCAATTGATTCGTAATCAATAGGTCGAGGGTTCAAGTCCCTTCACT
>NZ_JAZOUG010000202.1:0-1370 GCF_045657965.1 Treponema sp.
TGACAGGACGAAAAATACAATCTCTTTGAATCAGACCGGCCGACTTGCCGTGGACTATGCCCGCCGAATTCTTGCGCTTCAGAACGAGATGGAAAATGAGGTTCTTGATTTTTACAACAAGACCCGGGAAATTAAAATTGCTTCAATTGCGCCAATGCCGCTTTATGTTTTGACTCAAAAGTTTAACAAGACTTTTCCTCAGACTAAAATAACCGGCCAGATGAAAAACGAAAATGATGAGCTTTTTTCACTGCTGGAAAAAGACAAGGCTCAAATTATAATCACAACAATTAACCGCTCGGACGAACGCTTTTTTGCAACAGAGATTTTTGAAGAACATCTCAAAGTATTGCTTCCAAAAAGTCACAGCCTGGCCAATCGTAAATCTGTAAAACTCAAAGAACTTGCAGGCGAAACCTTCATAATGCTTTCAGAACTTGGATTCTGGTCCAATGCGGTTAAGCATGCAATTCCCGATGCAAAGTTTATTGAGCAGGATGACATTACAGACCTGAGGGATATAATTGCACATTCAACACTTCCGGCATTCGCAACGGATTACACTGAACAGGCAGACCATCTTCCTGCCTTAAAAAAAACAAGCCGTGTAGCCGTTCCAATTGAAGACGAGGAAGTGAATGTTAAGTTTTATGCCGTGTGCAGGGTTGAAATGATGAGGCAAGTGAAAAACGGAATGGAATCTGGGTAAGAGTCAGGTAGTCTAACTCCAGTTCATTATTTTTATAGCGTTCAACTATGTTTTTTTTATTTTCCCTGAGTCAGTTTTTTGTTATATTTAAATAAAAGGTTTTATATGACAGTCAGAAAATACGAAGAAAAAGATCTTACAGCAATGATTCAAATCTGGAACGAAGTTGTAGAAGATGGAATTGCGTTTCCGCAGGAAGAGCTGCTGACTCCAGAAAGCGGTAAGGCTTTTTTTGCAGGACAAACCTTATCTTGTGTTGCAGAAGAAGATGGCAAAATTTATGGACTTTACATCCTTCATCCAAACAATGTTGGACGCTGCGGTCACATCTGTAATGCAAGCTATGCCGTCGCTTCCTATGCCCGCGGAAAACATATTGGTGAAAAGCTTGTAAAAGACTGCCTTATCCAGGCAAAAAAATGTGGCTATGGAGTTCTTCAGTTCAATGCTGTTGTAGAAAGCAATATTCATGCCCGCCATTTGTATGAGCGACTGGGCTTTGTACAGCTGGGCACAATTCCAAAGGGATTTAGAATGAAGGACGGATATTTTGAAAACATCTGTCCTTATTATCATGAATTGTAATCGACGTCCCGCCCTAAAGTAAAAGCCCCTGATAAATCTCCAAATCCTTATTTCCAAAGACATTGAAGACAACCTT
>NZ_JAZOUG010000203.1:0-2021 GCF_045657965.1 Treponema sp.
TTACCGGCAAAACTAAGTTCGTCTGCGTTGCCGGCATGAACTGCTATTCCTGTCCGGGGGCTTTAGGTGCGTGCCCGATTGGCTCTCTTCAGGCAACTCTCAACGCCCGCGAATACCGCATTTCTTTGTATGTTGTGGGGCTTCTTGTTTTGTTCGGGACTCTGCTCGGCCGTTCTGTGTGCGGTTTTTTGTGCCCGTTCGGTCTTATTCAGGATTTACTTTTTAAGATTCCTTTCGTAAAAAAGGTAAGGCGGCTTCCCGGAGAAAGGGGACTTCGAGCGCTCAGGTTTGTGTTTCTCGTTGTTTTTGTGATTCTTCTTCCTATGTTTGTAATTGATATTACAGGTTTAGGTGAGCCATGGTTCTGTAAGTGGATCTGTCCTGTGGGAACTCTTGAAGGAGGCATTACGCTTGTTCTATTGAACTCTGCAATGCGCGGGGCAGCAGGCTTTATCTTCCGCTGGAAACTTGCAATTCTTATCGTAACTCTTTTATCTGCAATCGTGATTTACCGGCCTTTCTGCCGCTATGTATGTCCGCTCGGCGCTGTTTACGGTATTTTCAACAAGGTTTCGTTTTACCGTTTTAAAATTGATACAGCAAAATGCACAAAGTGCGGTGCGTGCCAGAAAATCTGTAAGCTCGACATCAAAGTTTACGAAAATCCCAACTCAATTGACTGCATCAGATGCGGAGACTGTAAGGCATCTTGCCCTCACGGGGCGATTGTTACACGTAATTAGCCGTGTGTGACTACATTACTTTGCCTGAATACGGATAACTTCCCCGTGACCTTCAAGCGTGATTTTTTCACCAGATGTCACCGCAAAAATTTCCTCTTTTGTAAAAGGCATTTCTGTCTTAATTCCGTCTTTTGCGGTACTTCTGATTGTTCCGTTTCCTTCTGAAATGAAGAGAAGTTCTGCAGTTTTTGATGACGGTGAGACTAAAAATGAATATCCGCCCTTTAAAGGCTCTTTTTGCAACCGGAAATACGCGCACTCAAATTCTTCTGCAAGCGGAGCAATTTCTGTGCGTTTTTCATTTTTGATTACTTCAACGCCTTTTTCAATGTGCACTTCGCGCGGCCGCCCCCAGTCATAGAGCCTGTATGTGATGTTACAGCTCTGCTGAACTTCAAGAAGCCGCAGACCCCCGCCGATTGCGTGAACCGTTCCCGAAGGAATAAAGATAAAGTCGCCTTTTTTTACGGTGACGCGGTTCAAAAGATTTTCAAGTGAATTTTCTTTTATGGCCGCACGGACTTCTTCCTTTGATAGATTTCCTTTAAGCCCGTAAATAAGACTTGCCCCTTCTTCAGCTTCAAGAACATACCAGCATTCAGTTTTTCCGCGCTCATTTTCGCCTTCAAGCCGTTTTGCATCAGAATCATCAGGATGCACCTGTACCGAAAGCGTGTCATTTGCCTGAATTATTTTTACGAGAAGTGGATAATCGTTTACTAATGAAGCAAAATCGGTCTGAAGACCGTCCGGGTGAGTGGAAGCAATCCAGTCTTCATACCCCCAGACCTTCTCAGAACGGATAGGGTTAAGTTTAAGCATTTTCCCAGAGTTTTTCCGGATAGTATCCGCTGGCAATTTTCTTTGCGATTTCGTCTTTGACGACCTGTTTGTCTTCAGGATATGTCATGCCGAACCAGCTTTCATCGCTTGTAAAGACTTTGATTTTGCCTTCACCGTTTTTGATGATGTCGCTTGCTGCTACCGGGAGAAGTGCTTCTGCTTTTGGAAGCGCAAGGCTTGTCTTTTTGAAGTTTGCCCAGTATTCTTCAAATCCTTCGAATGCTTTTGGAGAAAATCCGAACAGGTTCATGCTGACAGTTTCTTTTCCTGTCATTTTAATAATCTGGCCGTTCAAGTCAGACTCAATTTCGTTTCCGCTGAAATTTTCGCCTGTGTAATAGATTTTTGTGTTTTCTGTGATTGATTTAAGATAACCGCCTTCTGTTTGTGCTACTCCGCGGCTCACTGAACCGTTACGGCTCATCGTGTTTCCCA